>JAFSXQ010000150.1 GCA_017444005.1 Bacteroidaceae bacterium
ACATCCGAAGCGTGCCGATATTTAGTCTCAATCCCTGGTTCTAGTGTTTGTAAACTTTTCCTGCATGCTGGTTTTCTACTACACCGCCACGCCTGTGCGCATCACCTCACGGTAGATAGGCGAGTCCTCGCCACTCTCCAAAAGAATGGGCTCAATGTAACTACTAATGCCGCGGGTAGCACGACCGAGGGATACTGCCGTGTCCCACCAGTTGCCCCTATCGACCTTCGGCACGATGACGGCCACGTCTATGTCACTCCACTCATTGGGGCAATCCTTGGCGTATGAACCGAACATCATCACCTTCGTAGCCGGGTCGAAATTCGGAGCGATGACTGCCTTGTAGCGGCGCACCAACTCCAAGGCGAAGTCTTTGGGCAAGATGCCCTGTACGGTGAGCGGTGTGAAGTTCACCGGGTCGATAACTTTTTCCCTCTTCGCTCTGTCTTTGTTGGACATAATCGTTCTTTTGGTCAGTTTCGGAATGCAAAGATACGATTAAGCAATCGAAAATGCAAACAAGTTTGCAATTTTGCATTAACTTTGTGGAAAATTTCGTATCTTTGTCCCATCATGGCAAAGGACAAGACTATGTACGTCTGCTCGGAATGCGGACAGGAATCGGCGAAGTGGGTGGGGCGGTGCCCTGCCTGCGGTCAGTGGAACACGATGAAGGAGATAAAGGTGGCCGCCGGTCCGGTGAAAGGCGGAGCCAAACTCTCGGCTCTCAATTCTCAATTTTCAGCCCAGAACAAGCCTGTGCTTGTTCATGACATCCAGGCGGATGCCGAAGTGCGCATCGACATGGGCGACGGGGAACTGAACCGCGTCTTGGGCGGCGGATTGGTGCAGGGCAGCCTGGTGCTGTTGGGCGGCGAGCCGGGCATCGGCAAGAGTACGCTCATCCTGCAAACCGTGCTGCGACTGCGCGACCGGAAGATTCTGTACGTCAGTGGCGAGGAGAGTGCCCGACAGATAAAGTTGAGGGCGGACAGATTAATAGGGAGTGAGAAGGGGGGCCCTTCTCACCTCTTAATCTTGTGCGAAACCTCTCTCGAGGCCATCTACGAGCACATTCAAGAGGAAGAGCCGGACCTCGTGGTCATCGACTCCATACAGACCATACAGACCGAGGGCGTGGAGTCGTCGCCGGGCAGCCTCAGTCAGATTCGCGAGTGTGCGGCTTCGTTGCTGAAGTTTGCCAAGTCGGGCGGCTGCTCCGTCATCCTCATTGGCCACATCACGAAGGAGGGCACGCTGGCCGGCCCGAAGGTGCTGGAGCACATCGTCGACTGCGTCCTGCAGTTCGAGGGCGACCAGCACTACATGTACCGCATCCTGCGTGCCATCAAGAACCGCTTTGGCAGCACCTCGGAACTGGGTATCTACGAAATGCTGCAAGGTGGACTCCGTCAGGTGTCTAACCCCAGCGAACTCCTGCTTACCGAAGGACGCGAGGGCTTGAGCGGCATAGCCATCTGTTCGGCCATCGAGGGCGTGCGTCCGCTTTTGATAGAGACACAGGCCCTCGTCTCCACTGCTGCCTATGGCACGGCACAGCGCTCGGCCACGGGCTTCGATAACCGTCGCTTGGGCATGTTGCTGGCCGTGCTGGAGAAGCGCGTCGGCTTCAAACTCGCCCAGAAAGACGTGTTCCTGAACATCGCCGGCGGCCTGCGCGTCACCGACCCGGCTATGGACCTCAGCGTCATTGCCGCCGTCTTGTCGAGCAACGTGGATGCCGCCATCGACCCCGACACCTGCCTATGCGGCGAAGTGGGTCTCTCGGGCGAGATTCGTCCCGTCAGCCGCCTAGAGCAACGCATAGCCGAGGCCGAGAAACTCGGATTCCGCCGCATGCTCGTCCCTGCCCAAGGCCTGAAGGGGATAGACCAGAAACACCTGAAACTCGACCTTGTCCCCGTCCATCGCGTCGCCGAGGCCGTCCGCGAGTTATTTGGATAACAAACACATAACTGTTATGAAACATCTGACATGGATTGCCATTGTTGTCATGTTGTCGCTATCGGTACATGCCAACAGCGATGATTATCAGCCGACAAACAAGGTGAAACAATACGAGGGCTACACGCTGGTGTGGCACGACGAATTCGACCGCGACGGACGACCCGACGAGCGGTGGGACTATGAGCAAGGCTTTGTGAGGAACAAGGAACTGCAATGGTATCAGCCGGACAATGCATCCGTGAAGGAGGGCGTTCTCATCATCGAGGGCCGGAAGGAATCCGTACGGAATCCACACTACGAAGAGGGCTCCAACAACTGGCAACGGGCAAGACGACAGGCGGAATACACCTCGTCGAGCCTGACGACAAGGAAGAGTTTCCACTTCAAG
>JAFSXQ010000151.1 GCA_017444005.1 Bacteroidaceae bacterium
ACCTGTAAACGTGATTGTGTCACTACCCGTCGCCGGCAGGACATAGCGGAAGGCCAACCCATCGTCGTAAGCCCGGATTTCAACGTCCAGTTCCAGGTTCTGCTGGTTGGTGAAGTGCACCGTCAGTTGGTTGGCACGCCGACTGATGCGCCGGTGCTTGCCGTGCAGGGCCGTATACGAATCGTGCCAACGGCGTGGCCGGGTGGCCGATTGGAAGGCAAGCCCGTTGGCGAAGTCTCCGTGCGAGGTCTCCAATCCCAGGCAAATGTAAGCAAGTGTGCCCCCTCCGGCATTGTTCAGCAGCAGCAGGGTCTGGCCATCGCGTTGCACCAACTCAGCCACGAGCCTGTTCGCCGGGCTGCCCAGACGGGCAAGGCTGCCGGTTGCAGCCCTGCCCATTATGGCAGTGAATAACAGAAAAGTGATTAGCACCTTCTTCATATACGTATCATTTGAATGTTACTTGACGATTATTTTGGTTCCGTTCAAGATGTAGATGCCACGTCCCAGCGAGTGCAAGTCGTTGAGGTTAGCATTCCTGCGTACTAAGCGCCCAGACAAGGTGTAGACGTTGCCGCGATGCTGCACAGGGGAATCCTATTCATGGGGTTGTCAATTAGTTTCTCCCTGCAAAAATACGCATATTCCGCCGAGTTTCCAAATTTCGTATCGCGAAAAGTACCGTCGGGGGCTACTTCCCGCGAAGTTGGTCGACGATGCTGCGCGGTACGCTGATGGCCGTACCGTGACTCATGCCGGCCGGCATGCGGATGCGGTCGGTGCAGTCCTCCCAGGTCTGCCCCCGGTCGTGACTGACAGAGGCTCCGAAGCGGTGTGCGCCGTACATGTCGTAGTACACCACAAGGTCGTTGCCGACGTACAGCGGCGCAGGACCTTCGCACCAGTAGGGTTTGCCGTTTTTGTCACTTCGGCTGTTGATGGGGGCCGACACCTCGTTCGGGAAGCCTTTCTTTATGGAACGTGTGCGCGCGATGCGGATGTTCTTCTCGGCCGGGTTCAGGTTCTCGTTTTTCACAGCCATGATGTAGTCGCCCGTCTGCGCATCGCGCACGATGGCCGCATCAATGGCATTGAAGTCGGGGTTGTACCAGAGGCGCGTCTTCGAGAAGCGCCGGAAGTCGCGCGTCGTGGTGCAGTAGATGCGGTGGTTGTAGTCGTTCTCACTCAGGCATCCCTCGGTCTTCACCTTCTTGGCTCCGGGTACGGTCGAGGCCCAATAGATGTAGTAGAGTTTCCTGTCCTTGTCGTAGAACAGTTCGGGCGCCCATGTGTTGCGGGCGGTCGGGAAGTCCTTCATCACGGGCAGTTCCTGCTGTTCGCTCCAGTGGACGAGGTCGCGCGAGGTGGCGTAACCGATGCTCTGTCCCGACCATCCCACCGTCCACACCAGGTGGAACGTTCCGTCGGGAGCCAGGCAAAGGCTGGGGTCGCGCAACAGGCGGTCGCGTCCCACCATCGGGTGCATCACGGGCCGGTTGTCGTTGATGGCCGTCCACGTGTAGCCGTCGTAACTGTAGGCGATGCACAACCCGGCCGCCTCCTTCTTCGTGTCGAAGTAGGTGAAGATGTACGCCTGCTCCGCCTCCGTCTCTTCGAAGGCCTTATCCTGCGCCACAGCGCCACTCGTCAGCAGGAGCAACAGCCCCAGCAATGTCAGTTTTCCTCTGTTCATCTTTTTCATACGTCTTTCCGTTGGCAAAGATAGCAAATATCTTTCAGTAAACATAATTATTCCCCGGATTTATTTTCCACAGGCCTTCTGGAAGCATAAGTCCGCACGGCATCCGGCACGCATCCGGCACCACATTAGTTTGAATTGATGGCGTAAATATTTGCTATTTCAAAGTAAAAGATGTAAATTTGCAGGGATTATGAGCAGAAACCAATCACTAACATAACTAAAAACATCACTAACAAGACTATGAACGACATTAAGGTTCTGAATCACGCAGCCGACAACATCCGCATTCTGGCTGCAAGTGCCGTGGAAAAGGCAAAGAGTGGACATCCCGGTGGCGCCATGGGCGGTGCCGACTTCATCAACGTACTGTACAGTGAGTACCTGCAGTACGACCCCGACCAGCCCGCCTGGCAGGGCCGCGACCGCTTCTACCTGGACCCCGGCCACATGGCTCCCATGCTCTACAGCCAACTGTGCCTCATCGGCAAATATAGCCTCCAGGAACTGGCCAACCTGCGCCAGTGGGGCTCGCCCACGACGGGCCATCCCGAGTTTGAAATCGCCCGCGGCGTGGAGAACACCTCTGGTCCCCTCGGTCAGGGTCATGCCTTCGCCGTAGGTGCCGCCATCGCTGCCAAGTTCCTGGCTGCCCACACGGGCAACCCGACCTTCGAGCGGGAGACCATCTACGCCTACATCTCCGACGGCGGCGTGCAGGAGGAGATTTCGCAGGGTGCTGCCCGCATCGCCGGTACGCTGGGCCTGGACAACCTGGTCATGTTCTACGACTCCAACGACATCCAGTTGTCCACCGAGACCCGCGAGGTGATGAACGAGGACACCGCCATGAAGTATCGCGCACTGGGATGGGACGTGCAGGAGATTAACGGCAACGATGCCCAGCAAATCCGCACGGCCATCGAGAAGGCCAAGGCTGTCAAGGGCAAGCCCGCACTCATCATCGGTAAGTGCATTATGGGCAAGGGTGCCCTGAAGGAGGACGGCTCCAGTTACGAGCGCAACTGCAAGACCCACGGCGCCCCCCTGGGCGGCGACGCCTTCAAGAACACCATCAAGAACCTGGGTGGCGACCCCGAGAATCCGTTCCAGATATTCCCCGACGTCGAGGAACTCTACAGCCGCCGCGCCGAGGAACTGCGCAAACTGGCCGCCGAGCGCCACGCCGAAGAGAAGGCATGGGCCGAGGCCAATGCCGACAAGGCCGCACAACTGGACGAGTGGTTTGCCGGCAAGGCTCCGAATATTGACTGGACGAAGTGTGTGCAGAAGGACAACGACGCCACGCGCAGCGCCAGCGCTGCCTGCCTCTCCGTACTGGCCGAGCAGGTGCCCAACATGATTTGCGCCAGCGCCGACCTCTCGAACTCGGACAAGACGGACGGCTTCCTGAAGAAGACCCACGCCCTGCGGGCTGGCGACTTCTCCGGCGCCTTCTTCCAGGCCGGCGTGGCCGAACTGACGATGGCCTGCTGCTGCATCGGCATGGCCCTGCACGGCGGCGTCATCCCCGCCTGCGGCACGTTCTTCGTATTCAGCGACTACATGAAGCCCGCCGTCCGCATGGCCGCACTGATGGAACTGCCCGTGAAGTTCATCTGGACCCACGACGCCTTCCGCGTCGGTGAGGACGGCCCCACCCACGAGCCCGTGGAGCAGGAGGCACAGATCCGACTGATGGAGAAACTGAAGAACCACCACGGACGGAACTCCTGCCTGGTGCTGCGCCCCGCCGACGCCAAGGAGACCACCGTGGCCTGGGCCATGGCCATGGAGAACACGCAGACCCCGACGGCCCTCATCCTCAGCCGACAGAACATCCAGAACCTGCCCGAGGGCAACGACTACGAGGGCGCTCGCAAGGGCGGCTACGTGGTGGCCGGAAGCGACGCCAACCCCGATGTAGTGCTCGTGGCCACCGGTTCGGAGGTCAGCACCCTGGTGGCTGGCGCCGAACTGCTCAGGAAGGACGGCGTGCGGGTGCGCATCGTCAGCGTCCCCTCGGAGGGCGTCTTCCGCAGCCAGCCCCAGGACTATCAGCAGAGCGTCGTTCCCTGCGGTGCCAAGGTGTTCGGCATGACCGCCGGCCTGCCCGTCAACCTGCAGGGCTTCCTCATCGGTGCCGCTCCCGAGAGCCGCATCTGGGGTCTGGAGAGTTTCGGCTTCTCCGCTCCCTATAAGGTGCTGGACGAGAAACTGGGCTACACCGCCGAGAATGTGTATGAGCAAGTGAAGAAGATGCTGTAACATATGGATACAAAAATAATAGGCATAGCCAGCGACCACGCTGGCTATGCCTTAAAACAATTTGTGAAGCAGTACCTCGAAGAGAAGGGCCTGGAGTATAAGGACTACGGAACGTATAGCGAGGAGTCGTGCAACTACGCCACCTACGGCCACGCACTGGCCCGCGGCATCGAGCAGGGCGA
>JAFSXQ010000152.1 GCA_017444005.1 Bacteroidaceae bacterium
CTTCAAACTCGGATAAATTCTTTTAAACACAGATTACACAGATTCTTTCTTTTTTTCAACAACGAATTACACGAATTTCACGAATTATTTTATTCTTTTAAACACAGATTACACAGATTTCACAGATTTTTTCTTTTTTCAACAACGAATTAAACGAATTTAACGAATTGGCTACGCCCTCAATCACGCCGAAGGCTCTAATTCGTGAAATTCGTGTAATCCGTGGTTAAATAAATAATCTTGTAATTCGTTTAATTCGTTTAATTCGTTTAATTCGTTGTTGAAAAAAAACTAATCGTTTAATTCGTTGTTGAAAAAAAAGAAAGAATCTGTGTAATCTGTGTAATCTGTGTTTAAAAGAATAAAATAATTCGTGAAATTCGTGTAATTCGTTGTTGAAAAAAAGAAAGAATCTGTGTAATCTGTGTTTAAAAGAATTTATCCGAGTTTGAAGTTGGCAGATACGGTGCCACCGTTCTTCGTATAGGTGCCGGCGACCTTGATGCCACGACTCTTGCTGCCCGTGTTGGTGACCGTGACGGTACCGCCA
Source organism: Bacteroidaceae bacterium (assembly GCA_017444005.1). GTDB lineage: Bacteria > Bacteroidota > Bacteroidia > Bacteroidales > Bacteroidaceae > Physcousia. The sequence continues at coordinate 551 of JAFSXQ010000152.1, forward strand.
TTGATGGTGAGGTCGCCGTCGATCTTCATACCCATGCAACGGTGCGGGTCGTCCTCGTGGTCCTCGTTGGTGCAGAGGCCACCCTTGGCGGCAATGGTGATGGACGTGTTGCTGTCCTCCTGGCCGATGACCATGCTGCCGTCGGTCTGTATGCCACGCGAACCGTTGCCGGAAGCCGTTATCTGGAACGTGCCACCGGAGATGGTGACCAGGTCGTCGGCCTTGATGGCCTTGCAGTCCTCGTGGGTCATCTCGATGTTCAGGGTGCCGCCCTTGATGATGACCTGACCGTTCAGTTCCTCATCGGGGTCGGGGGTGACATCGTCGTCAAGCATCAGGTATTCGGCCTGTATGCCGTCGGCCTGCGTGGTGGAGGTGATGTTGACGGTGCCGCCGTTCTGCTGGTAGTACTGACCGGCATGTATGGCATCGCCCTGGGCCTGAAGGACGTTGATGGTGCCCGTGGACTTCTTCAGTTGCAGGTACTCCTTCGTCTTGATGGCATGGGTGAGGTTGCCGCTGACGTTGAGCGTGCCGCCGCCCTCAACCTCGAGGTGTCCCTTGCAGTAGAGGCAGGCCTTCTGCGTGCCCTGGGCATAGTCGGCGAGGGTGCTGGTGGTGCCGTCCTCAAGCACGAGAGCCACGCGCTTGCCGCACTGTATGTCGAGGGCAGCGCCGCGCTGGCTGGTGAGGGCGAGCCCGTCGAGCCGCAGGGTGGCCTTGTACGAGCCTTCATAGGTGAAGCCGCCGTCGGTGCTGCTGCCACTCAGGATGACCTCCACCTCGTTGGCCACATTGGCGTTGGTGAGGGTGACGTAGGCCCCGTCGACGGTGGCCGTGACATCGGACTTCACCGAAGCCGGTATGCTGACCGTGGCCGACGCAGCGCTGTAGGTGACCACAATCTGCGGGACGATGGTGATGCTGTCGATGGCCGACGTCTGATAGGTGGTGCCGGCGATGGTGACAGTGGAGCCGTTGCTGCCGTAGGTGATGCTCTGGGCACTGGCGAGGGTTACCTTGGTGGACTCACCGCCTTGCCAGATGCGCATGCTCTCCTGTGCCATCAGGCCCAGGGAGAGAACCAGCGAAGCCAGTAGGATGGAAAAACGTTTCATGGTGCAGAGAGCGAGTTACTTGACAACAAACTTCTTGCCGTTACGGATGTAGACACCCTTCGGGAGCACAGAGGGCACAGAGACCCTGCGGCCGCCGAGGTCGTAGACCACGCCGTTCACCGTCTCATTTTCTCCATCTCTCACTTTCTCCATCTCTTCAATTCCCGTGGCCGTGGCGGAGAAATACATCTTCTCCATCTCGGCGAGGGGGAAGGTCTCGACACCTTCGGAGGTGGTGACAACCACGTTCCCGTTCTGGAACGTTATCTTCTGAATGGTCTCCAGCGTGATGCTCTTCTCCACGTTGCTGTACCCCATAGTCAGATACTTGTAGTCCTCGGCAAAGGCCGAAGTTCCGATGGCCAACAGGGCCAAAAACAATAGACGTTTCATATAAATTCGTTTAATTCGTGCAATTCGTTGTTGAAAAATTATTCAGAACTTAAAACTGTAGCCGACACTGATGGCGTGGATGTTCTGGTCGCCATCGTCGTCATTCTCGTGGTTGAAGATGTAACCCAGCCCCACCTTGTGCTGCTTGGTTATGCTGTAGTCGACGCCCACAGCGGCGCGAATCTTGTCGAGGTGCATGCCATCGGCAAGGTTGTTGTGGGTCTCGGCACTGACGTAGGGTTCCCATTTCCAGCCCTTCTTGTCGATGCTGAACTTCAGGCGCGAGCGCAACAGGTGGCGGTTCTTGGCCGACTTGTGGTCGACGACATTGGTCACCTCGTCGAATCCCGTGAGGTTGCCGTCGGCGTCGTAACTGGGGTCGCGGTACTTCGTGCGGTCCACGTCGCGCGGCATCTGGCGGGTGTACTGATAGCGCTCGCGCAGACTGATGCGCAGGGTCTTGCGGAACTTCATGGTGCCCGTCACATCGAAGGCCAGGCGATGGCGGTTGGCCCAGTTGGCGGCATCGGTGTTCAAACCGTTCCAGGCCCCGGTCGAGGCCTTGTAGTGGTCCTTGGTCTCCTCCGGATTGTGCTTCTGGATGAAGGTGTAGTCCAGCCCCAGTTTCAGATACTTATTGACCTTATAGCCCAGGCCGGCGCCCACGTTCCAACGGCTCGACCAGTCGAACCAGTCCAACGTACGGTACTCGGCGGACGCGTCGATGCTCAGGTTGTACGGCAGAGCCTTGGACACGCCGACCTCCGTCCACACGCCCCCGGTGTTATCGGCAGCCTTCAGAGTTGAAAATTCTTGCTGTGCAAGCGGCAAGCCGATTAGAAAATTGAAAATTGAAAATGGGGCTACGCCAAACAGCATAGCACACACGATTATGATTCTTCTTTTCTGCATAATTTTATTTTCTATTATAATTTTCAACTTTCAATTTTCAACTTTCAACTCTCAACTTACCTCGGCATTTTCATCAGGCTGGCAATGCTGCTGCCACGGTCAGCGTCTTCGTTGTAGAAGATGCGGATGAGGACGGCGTCCTTCAGATAGTCGATCATACCCACCTCGATGCGCTGAATCTTCAGGCCGGTGCGCTTCTCCAGGTCGGCCTTCAGTTCCTCGCGCTTGTCAGGGGCCACCAGGGCCACGTTGTCGTACTTGATGTACTTCGAGCAACTGTCGCTGAGAATCTTGGTCGACTCGAACAGCCAAGCCATGAAGACAAAGACCAGGTTGACGAAGAGGATGGTGACGATGCCCACACCGTCCCAGTACTGGGCCTTCGGGTGATAGTCGCCCTGGGCCACGGCATTGATGACGCTGACGGCAATGAGCATGAACAGATAGGTCATCTCGCGAATGGGCACGGCCTCGGTGCGGAAGCGCATGATGCCGAAGATGGCAAACAGACCCATAGCGGCACCCAGTTCCATGCCGCCGCCCTCCATCAGGCTGACAAGCAGGAAGATGCTCATGGACATGAGGATGAAGATGAACATGTAGTCGCGACGACGGCTATGGGGATAGTAGAAATAGCGGGCAATGGTGTAGACCACCACAAGGTTGATGAAGAACCGGAGAACCAGCGAGATGAACTGCTGAGGGTCGAAAAGGGTAACACCAAAGAGGTCGCCCAACTGATTGTTAATCTGTGTGAAATCCATAGTATATAATTCTTAATTTTTCTCTCTTAATTCTTAATTATTTCGCATTAACCAGTTTTTTGATGCGCACCATCTTCTCCATGAACATGTTGTGCTTCAGCCCGCGGTTGGTCATGACGGAACCGATGCAGTACTTCGAGAAGCCGGAGGGCTTGATGCGCAACTGGCGCAGGATGTCGAGCACGGGCGAGGGCACGTTGCCGTCGCGCTTCAGTTCGATGATGACCAGTTCGCCCGTCTGGGCCTCATCGCGGGTCTCGAAGTTGCGGAACTCGACGTCGAAGTCGATGGTCAGCCGCTCGGTCTTGCCCTTGTTCACCAGCGTGATGCGGTGGAAGTGGTTCTGCACCGTGGGGTGGATGTCGGCGAGCGTGCGATGGACGCGCTGGGCGAGGAACTCGTCGGCCTCGGCCTGCACCTCGGCCACCTCCTGGCTGGGCACCTCGATGCGCTTCTTCTTCGTGCGACCGTGGTTGTTCTTCGTCTTCACCTCCAGGAAGGTGAGGTCGCTGCCCACGTAGGTGCGCACCCTCACCTTCTGGCGAGGCGCACGTCCGTTGTGGTGCTGGAAGTAGAAGGCCAACTGGTCGGTGTCCCAGTATGTGGTGATGTACTCGGCCACCATGCTGTCGTTGGTGAACTGAGCATAATACTCGCCACGGGCCATCTCCAGGAGTTGGGCCAGTTTGCGCTTGTTGGTGACGAATTTCGTATCGGTCCGGTTCATCAACTTGATGCCCGACATCTCCTCTAACGTGATAGGCTCCAATTGGTTGACCAAATCACGGATACGTTCGTCAATTTGTTCGTTTTGTGCCATTTATGGGGCAAAGTTACAATAATAAATTAGAAATTAAAAAAAAATGATACCTTTTTACTTTCCAATTACTACTTTTATTCGTAAATTTGCCAAAAATAACTCTAAAATTAATGCTATGATAGACGTAAAACAAACGCTGAACGAAGCAGAAGAGCGCTTCGAAGAGACTGTGATGTACCTGGAGGATGCCCTGGCACGCATACGTGCCGGAAAGGCTAACCTCAAGTTGCTGGACAGCATCCGAGTGGACAGTTACGGCACGATGGTGCCCCTGAACAACGTGGCTGCCGTGAACACCCCCGACGCACGCACCATCGCCATCAAGCCCTGGGACAAGTCGATGTTCAAGGTTATCGAGAAGGCCATCATCAACTCCGACCTAGGCATCATGCCGGAGAACAACGGCGAAATCATCCGCATCAACATCCCGCCCCTCACCGAGGAACGCCGTAAGCAACTGGTGAAGCAGTGCGGTAAGGAAGAGGAACAGGCCAAGGTGAGCGTCAGAAACGGACGGCGCGAAATCATCGACAAACTGAAGAAGGCCATCAAGGACGGACTGGCCGAGGATGCCGAGAAGGACGCTGAAGACAAACTGCAGAAACTGCACGACAAATACATCAAGAAGATTGAAGAACTCCTGGCGGCCAAGGAAAAGGAGATTATGACGGTGTAACCTGTGGTTAGGATTAGAGATTAGGGATTAGGTGACTGGCACCGTAATAAAGAACACAGGCAGTTGGTACGTCGTCCGTACGGATGACTATCAACTGTTTTCGTGCAAGGTGAAGGGCAACTTCCGCCTGCGCGGCATTCGCTCGACGAACCCCGTGGCTGTGGGCGACAGGGTGGAGATTATCCCGGGCAACGACGGGACGGCGCTCATCGCAGACGTGCTGGACCGGCGCAACTACATCATCCGACGCGCCACCAACCTGTCGAAACAGAGCCATATCCTGGCGGCAAATGTGGACCAGGTGCTGCTGCTCGTCACCATAGCCCACCCGGAAACAAGCCTGACCTTCGTCGACCGCTTCCTGGCCGTGGCCGAGGCGTACCGCATACCCGTGGTGCTGGTGTTCAACAAAACGGACCTGTACAGCGACGATGAAAGGCGGCAGATGGAGGATTGGATGACCCTGTACAGAGGCCTCGACTACCCCTGCGTGGCCTGCTCGGCCCTGAACGGAGAGGGCATCGATGAACTGCGGCAACAACTCAGCGACTGCGTGACACTGCTCAGCGGCAACAGCGGCGTGGGCAAGTCCACCCTGCTGAATGCCCTCGTACCGGGATTGGACGCCCGCACGGAGGAAATCAGCGAGGCGCACGACACGGGACAACACACCACCACCTTCAGCCAGATGTTCGACCTGCCCGGGGGCGGCAGCCTCATCGACACACCGGGCATCAAGGGGTTCGGCACCTTCGACATCGAACGCGAGGAACTGGGACACTACTTCCGCGAAATCTTCAGCATCGGACAGCAGTGCCGCTTCCAGGACTGCACACATACACACGAACCGCAATGCGCCGTCCGTCAGGCTCTTGACGAAGGGCGCATTGCGGTTAGCAGATTCTCCTCTTACCTGGGTATGCTGGAGGATAAGGACGAGGACCGGTATCGCAAGGGATACTAAGCCGCCGGAGGCAGGAGATTAGACAATCCCCTGCGCCATCATGGCTTTCGCCACTTTCATAAAGCCGGCAACGTTGGCACCGCGCACGTAGTTGATGTAGCCGTCGGGCTGCGTGCCGTACTTCACGCACTGCTTGTGGATGGCGTGCATGATCTGGTGCAGACGCTGGTCCACTTCCTCGGCACTCCAACTGAGGTGCATGGCGTTCTGGCTCATCTCCAGGCCGCTGGTGGCCACACCACCGGCGTTCACGGCCTTACCGGGGGCATAGAGCATCTCGGCAGCGATGAAGGCATCGATGGCCTCGGGCGTACAACCCATGTTGGAGATTTCACCCACGCAGGTAACACCGTTCTGTATCAACTGCTTGGCATCGTCGCCGTTCAGTTCGTTCTGCGTAGCGCAGGGCAAGGCGATGTCGCACTTCACCTCCCAAGGCTTCTTGCCGGGCACGAAGGTGACGCCGGGGAACTCGTCGGCATAGGGCTGGCAGATGTCGTTGCCCGAATTGCGGAGTTCCAGCATGTAGTCAATCTTCTCGCCGCTGATGCCTTCGGGGTCGTAGATGTAGCCGTCCGGGCCGCTGATGGTCACGACCTTGGCACCCAGTTGGGTAGCCTTGGTGGCAGCGCCCCAGGCCACGTTGCCGAAGCCCGAGATGGCCACGGTCTTGCCCTTGATGTCGATGCCGCGCGTCTGCAACATCTCGTTCACGAAGTACAGGCCGCCGAAGCCCGTGGCCTCGGGACGGACGAGCGAGCCGCCGAACTCCAAGCCCTTGCCCGTCAGTACACCGCTCCAGTCGCGCGTCAGTTTCTTATACTGGCCGAACAGGTAGCCCACCTCACGGGCACCCACGCCGATGTCGCCGGCAGGTACGTCGATTTCGGGACCGATGTAGCGGTACAGTTCGTTCATGAAGGCCTGGCAGAAGCGCATGATTTCGGCGTCGCTCTTGCCACGGGGGCTGAAGTCGGAGCCGCCCTTGCCGCCGCCCATAGGCAGGGTGGTCAGGGCGTTCTTAAACGTCTGTTCGAAGCCCAGGAACTTCAGGATGCTGAGGTTCACCGAGGCGTGGAAGCGCAGACCGCCTTTGTAGGGGCCAATGGCGCTGTTGAACTGCACGCGGTAGCCCAGGTTGACCTGCACCTCGCCCTTGTCGTCGACCCAGGGCACGCGGAAGGTGATGATGCGCTCGGGCTCCACCAGTCGCTCGATGAGTTTGGCCCGTTCAAATTCGGGATGCTGGTTGTAAACGTCTTCGATACTCAGCAGAACCTCGTGTACGGCCTGCAGAAACTCTTTTTCACCGGGGTGCTTAGCCTCCAGTTGGTTCATGATTTGCTTTACGTCCATAGTATTTTTCAGGTTTTAAGGTTAATTGTAATAACAAAGTTAGAAATAAAAATGAATACAAACAAAAAAAGCGCCACAGATTTCTCTGTGACGCTCATATTTTAACCTTATTGGGGTTCTGTCCTCGCTTAATCGGCCAACTTTGCGCAGATGAACTCGCGGTTCAGGCGGGCGATGTTGGCGATGCTTTCGTTCTTCGGGCAGACGGCTTCGCAGGCACGGGTGTTGGTGCAGTTACCAAAGCCCAGTTCGTCCATCTTGGCCACCATGTTCTTGGCACGGCGGGTAGCCTCCACGCGGCCCTGGGGAAGGAGGGCGAGTTGGCTGACTTTGGAGGAAACGAAGAGCATGGCGGAGCCGTTCTTACAAGCGGCAACGCAGGCGCCGCAACCGATGCAGGAGGCGCAGTCCATGGCCTCGTCGGCATCCTCCTTGGGGATGAGGATGGCGTTGGCGTCCTGGGCCTGTCCGGTGCGGATGGTGGTGTAGCCGCCGGCCTGGATAATCTTGTCGAAGGCGGAGCGGTCGACCATGCAGTCCTTGATGACGGGGAAACCAGCCGAGCGCCAGGGCTCTACGGTGATGACGTCGCCGTCCTTGAAGCGGCGCATGTAGAGTTGGCAGGTGGTGGCACCGCGCTCGGTCTTGCCGTGGGGCGTGCCGTTGATGTAGAGCGAGCACATGCCGCAGATACCCTCGCGGCAGTCGTGGTCGAACAC
>JAFSXQ010000153.1 GCA_017444005.1 Bacteroidaceae bacterium
ACAACGGCTAAGTGCCACCGTGCAACTCTGCGATAGCGAGGGTAGGGTGGTGGCCACGGCACGGACGGCCATCGGCAGCCAGGAGAAGCGGACGGTGACGCTGACGCTGAAGAACCCGCAGCGATGGACGTTGGACAGGCCATATCTGTACACGCTAAGGACTATCCTTCATGCCCCCAAGGTCGAAGACAATGACACGTCCATAGTCCGTGCGGGCCTGCGCACACTCCAGTTCTCGCCCGACAAAGGTTTCGCCCTCAACGGCGAGTGGACGAAGGTGAAGGGCGTCTGCGTGCACGACGATGCCGGTGTGCTGGGAACGGCCGTGCCCCGGGAGGTGTGGCGTCGCCGCCTGCTGGAACTGAAGGCCATCGGCGTGAATGCCATACGCATGAGCCACAATCCGCACGCCCCCGAACTGTACGACCTGTGCGACGAGGTGGGCCTGCTGGTGATGGACGAGGCCTCGGACGAGTGGGAGTTCCCCAAGCGCAAATGGATGAAGGGCTGGAATGCCGGAGCGCCGGAGTTTCAGGGCACCTACACCTATTTCCAGGACTGGATAGACCGCGACGTGGCCGACATGGTGCGGCGCGACCGCTGCCATCCCAGCATCTTCATGTGGTCGATAGGCAACGAGGTGGACTACCCCAACGACCCCTACTCGCACCCGGTGCTGAACGGCGACGGCACGGGCTTCACCCAGCCCATGTACGGCGGCTACAAACCTGAGCAGCCCAACGCCGAGCGTATCGGCATCATTGCCCAGCGACTGGCCAAGGTGGTCCGGGAGATTGACCCTTCGCGCCCCACGACAGGGGCACTGGCCGGTGTGGTGATGTCCAACGCCACGGCCTATCCTTCGGCAGTGGACGTGGTGGGCTACAACTACACCGAGAGCCGCTACGGAGAGGACCACAAGACCTACCCCGAGCGTGTAATCTACGGCTCGGAGAACCGCCACGACCTGGCGGCCTGGCGGGCCGTGACGCAGAACGAGCACATCTTCGGCCAGTTCCTGTGGACGGGCATCGACTATTTGGGCGAGAGCGGACAGTGGCCTGCCCGCGGTTCCAGCGCCGGTCTGCTGGACCTGGCGGGGCACAGAAAGCCCCTGGGCTGGTATCGTGCCGCCCTGTGGAGCGAGGCGCCCACGTGCTACATCGGCACCATGCCCCTGCCCAGCCAAAGGGAGGGAAGGTCCATGCGTCGGCGCGCCAATGTTTCTCCGTATGCCTCGGACACGTGGAATTACCAGGAAGGCCAGCGCGTGCGTGTGATGTGCTACACCAATGCCCCGACGGCTCGCCTGCTGCTGAACGGTAAGGAGGTGGGCGGCCAGCCACAGCGCGACACCGACACCGACATCCTGTACTGGGACATCGACTACGAACCAGGCACCCTGCGCTGCGAGGCCGACAACCGTGCGTCGTACGAAATCGCAACGACGGGACGCCCCTACGCACTGAAGTTGACAACCGACTCGGTGGCCCACGTGCTGGTGGAGGTGGTGGACGAACAGGGCCGGCGAGTGCCCACGGCGGACAACGAGGTGACCCTCATGGTGCGCGGTGCCCGTCTGTTGGGCATGGAACACGGCAACATCGCCGATGCCACCATCACGGGTCGGCAGCAGCGCAACCGCCTGCGCACCTTCGGTGGCCGACTGGTGGCCTACATACAGCCCGAAAATGAAAAGGCGACGATAAGCGTCAGAGCCTCGTCGCCTTTCCTGCAGGGTCAGGAACTGGAAATCACCCGATAAGGGGCTATCTGTGGTTCATCTATACCCTATTTTCGTAAGCAGAGTTTTGTGGTGGACGTGGTGCCATCGGCATACGTAGTCTGTCGGAGGACGAGACCACGATGAATGGAATCGGAGGGAAGGCGACGGCCCTGCAGGTCGAAGTCTTCCGTGCGAAGGACGGACGCCGACTGACGGACGTCTCCGATGGCGTTTGTCCCGGGATGAGCCAGGCGGAGGCGCACGACGCGCACGTCCTTAGCCGGTACGGAGATGGTGAACCGGCGGTTCGCCGTGCCAATGGCCTCCGCCGTCCACAGTTCCTTCGACTCCGAGATTTCCTCGTCGTCACTGATGCCGAGGTCGGCAAGGGGAACGGTGTAGGAGGTGTTGCCAGAGGTGTAGTTGAAGGCGGCGACGTAGACGAACGAGTCGGCCTGGTGCACGAAGAGGCTCTGGGCGTGGTCGTGCTGGCCGTCGTACTCACGGTGCCCATAGAGCGGACGGAACGAGCGACCGAGGTCGGCCATGCGGTTGATGTCGGCGTTGAGCATCACCTGCTGGGCACGCTGGCGGCTCAGGGCGGCGTTGCCCCGGCCCGACTGGTCGGAGGGGCTGAAGTTGTCGGCCACGAGCATCATGCCCGTGACGGCTCCCGAGGTGAAGCGTGCGCGGTTCTCGCCGAGCGTGTTCCCCATCTGCTCGCCGGCGCCGATGAGCACCAGGTGGTCGGGGTCGTTGTACTGGTAGAGGCGGTCGGTCCACCAGCCGCCCGATATGGCGTTCATGCAATATTCGGTGTGCCCTATCTGGCCCCAGGTGTCGCAGGCGATGCGGCGCGAGTTGGCGTAGCCGTGGGGGAAGAGGGGCGCGATGGAGAGGGCGACGAAGATGTCGTACCGGGCGCACTGCTCCTGCAGGTAGCGCATGCCGTCGTTGTAGGCTTCGACGGCGGTGGTGATGCCCTCCTTGTAGTAACTGTCGGCCTGGATGATGCCGCA
>JAFSXQ010000154.1 GCA_017444005.1 Bacteroidaceae bacterium
CAGGAGAAACACTTTTGAAAGTAGATTTTGTTTCATAATTCTTTTGTTTATAGGTTTGTAATATGTATTCATTCGCATCTTGTTGTTGTCGCCCTCGCACGATACATATTATATATATACGCACAAAAAAGGCGCGGAACTGTCAGTACTCTATTATCTCTTAATCGAGGTTCTGGATTACCTAATAGCAAAAGATATAGTGATACATCGAATCCCACGCTATTGCGTGGAGAAGTTCACTATGCCATCTTGTTGCTATTTTGAAATTTTCCAGATTCCGATTAACAAGATGAAGCATAACGCTTCTCAGAAACTTTTCAGTTTCCTCTTTACCCACAATGTCTTGAGTCCCGGACTCGCTAGGCCAATCGCCCCACAGCCAGACGCCACATGATGTGTCATCCTACGCCAGAGGGCTAAACTCGACTACAAAATTACAAAGAAATTCCCGAACGGCCAAGGGCTATACGGAATATTTGCATTATAAAATTCGCGGGACAAGTATTCACATTATTCCCATTCGTTTCCAGCCAAATCCGATTTTTAACGTCAGTTCGACGGAAATATTATTTATGATAATTCATGAATTTTAAATTGAAGAGAAGTCGAACTAACGCCATCTTAGTCGAAAGTTACCCTCACTACCCTCACGCCCTCACGAGTCCTCTGTTTATCGGGCATTGCCACAGTGAGGGCAAAGTGAGAGCGTGAGGGTAAACGGCCTAAAGTGGGGATTGAGACGAAAAATCGGGCGCTTTTTCTTGTGCCAGGAGAAAAGGAAGCGAGATACATCGGACGAAGGTTAACGAACAAAACACGGCAACGACAAGAACTGATGGTTTTTCCCACGCGTGGGAAACGCTTTTCCCATACTATGGGACAGGCTTTTCCCATACTGTGGGAAAAGTTCATGACACGCATGGAATGGGTTTGTGACACGCGTGTCGTAAGCATTTTCTTCACGTGAATCCGCATTTCGAAGCGTTTGCCCTCACGCTCTCACTTTGCCATCACTTCATGGACAGCCGATGAATAAAGGCATCGTGAGGGCGTGAGAGTAGTGAGGGTGAGAATCAAGCACAGATACGGCTATCGGGTGCGTAGGATGAGCGTCTGGGTGGGCAGACCGGCACTGCTGACGGTGACGACGGCCTGACCGGCAAAACGTGTGCTGCGGACAATGGCAAGGGCACGGCCCTGATAGAGACGGGGCGAGGGACTGCGGAAACTCTCCATGTCGGTGGGTGAAGCATTGCCGGAGGCCAACAGTTGACCGTCGCCCGATACCGTGATGCTGATACTGCGTTCGCTGTCGCTGGTCACCACACGGCCCTGGGCATCGACGAGTTCGATGGTAACATAGGAGAGGTCGGTGCCATTGGCACGCAGTTCTTGGTTGTCGGCGGTGAGACGAAGGCTTGTGGGGCGGGAGGTCGTCTGAAGCCGGAACTCGCCCGCTTCCTGTCCGTCGTTGACAGCAACGGCACGCAACTCACCCGTCCGGTAGGGCACGCGGAAGGCCGTCCAGAAGGTTTCGGAAGTCGACTGCTCGCCCAGCAATTCATCATTCAGGTACAGGCGCACGCGCGGAGCACGGCTGTAGACGTTGACCGTGAGCAGCGTGCCTTCGGCAATGGCCGGGAAGGTCCAACTCTGCTGCTCCAGTTGCCACCCCCAGAGGGAGACGGACATGTGATGGCCGGCGGGGACCGGTGTCTCCACAGCCATCGTTACCGGTTTGCGGCCCCAAACGACGTCGCGATAATAGGATTGGGGCTTCTTTTGCCCGATGAGGTCGATGTCGCCGCACCAGCCGTTGTACCACGGCCAGGCCTGGAAGAAGGTCTGCTCCTTGCCCTCAGGCTGAATGCCTGCTGAACCGATGCCGGCCTCGCCCAGATAGTCCATCGCCGTCCACACAAAATCGCCAATGACATAGGGATGCGTTTCCACCAACTTCCAGTTCTCGCTGGCCCGTTTGGGGAAACTCTCGGCACCGTACATGATGCGGTCGGGATAGCGTTCGTGATCGGGTTCGTAGTGGTGGAAGAGATAGTTCATGCCGCCAACGTCAAGGCTCTGGAAGGCGCGTTCCGCCTCTTCCTCCCAGGGATGACCGGGATTGTCCCAGTCGCAAATGGCCGCCGTGACGGGGCGCGACGTATCGTAGCGGAGGACGGTCTGGCGCAGGCGCTCGGCTGCCTTCATGCCCGAGGGTTCGATGCGGCCGGGAATCTCGTTGCCGATGGACCACATGATGACGGAGGGGTGATTGCGGTCGCGCCGGAGCATGACGGCGAGGTCGTCCTCGCAATAGCGGTCGAAGTGGCGATGATAATCGTCGGGGTTCTTGGCTACGAGCCACTGGTCGAAACACTCGTCGATGACCATCAGACCGAGGCTGTCGCAGGCATCCAGGAAGTGCTCGGAGGGCAGATTATGGCTGCAACGAACGGCGTTGAAGCCCTCGTTCTTCAGCAGTTGCAACTTGCGGTCCTCGGCACGGTCGTATGCCGCTGCGCCCAAGAGTCCGTTGTCGTGGTGTACGCATCCGCCACGCAGCAAGGTGGGTTGCCCGTTGAGCAGGAATCCGCGCTCAGCCGAGAACTCGAGGGTGCGAATGCCGAAGGACTGTTCCAGACGGTCGACCTGGCCGGTCTGAGCATCTTCGGCACGCAACACCAGGCGGTAACGGCGGGGCGTTTCGGGCGACCAACGTTGCGGATGCTTCACACGAGCCGTAAGCGTAACCTCCTGCCGACCTTGTCCGGCAACGGTCGTCTTCGCCTTGGCGCGCGCCACCCGGCGGCCGTCGGGTGCCAGAATGTCAGCAGAGAGGCGGGCCTGACGCTGCCCGGCATTGTCGTTGTGCACGATGGTGGTAATCGTCAGTTCGCCATCGCCCCGTATGCTGGTGTCCCAGGGATCGACGTGGAGACGAGGCGTGCGGATGAGCCAAACGTGGCGATACAGTCCGCTGCCCGAGTACCAGCGTGTGTTTTTCCCTTCGTTGCGCACACGCACGGCCACGACATTCTCCTGCCCGGAAGGACGGAGCGCCTGGGTTATGTCCATACGGAAAGAACTGTAGCCGTAGCGGTTCTGCCCTACCCGACGGCCATTGAGCCACACCTCGGCCTCGTAGTAGGCCCCTTCGAAGTAGAGGCCCAACTGTTCGCGCTGGGCATCGAAGTCGGTGAGTGTGAAGTGTTTCCTGTACCATCCCTCGCCACCGACGGTGTGCCCCGTGGCGTCCCGGCCAATGCTCTTGCGCGAGAACGGACCTACATTGTCACCAGCCTGTGAGGCAGCCTCCGTCTCTACGCTCCAGTCGTGAGGCAGGTCGATGCGGCGCCAACGGCTGTCGTCGAAGTTCGGGGACTCGGCTTTCATCGTCCCATACTGGAATTTCCAATCGCTGTCGAAACAAGCCTTGCGCTGGGCGTTTGCCACCATACAGGCAGCAAGCATCAAGAGGAGGAAGGAGAAACGCTTCATATTTACAACCTGTTAAATCTGTGTAATCTGTGTTTATATGATATTTAATTGTATTCGCGCGGGAAGAGAATCTTGCGGTCGCGTTCGATGGCGGCCGGTGCCCATTCGTCGGGCACGAAGCGCCAGTGGTTCAGTCGGCGGGGCGTGATGGTTTTCTGTTCGATGATGCGTTGCATCAGATAGAAACGCAGGTCCTGCTCGGTGCTCGTGAGGATGCGGTTCTTCAGTTCGTCATGTGGAATGCCGGCCCCCCGTGTGATGAGTTCGCCGCCACCGTTCCCGCGATAACTGTTGATGGCCACCCGGTATTCGCGGTCCAGGTCGAAGGGAGTGCCGTCGGCCATCGACTGGATGCGGATGCGCTCACCCTCTGGCTTCGAGACATCCACCACGTAGAGGATGCCAGCCGCCGAGTCCATGTTGTAGGAGAGGTTCTTCAGCCCCTGGCGGCGTCCGTTGTCGAGAATGCTGTCGAGGAGCATGATGTGATCGTCGGGGCCCGTCATCTGATTGGTCCACAGGCCGTAGGACATCTCCAGGAAGCCCTTGATCTCGCGTCCCGTCATGCGCATGGTGTAGAGGAAATTCTCGTACTTGTACAGGGCGAACATGTCGCTGACACGGATGGTGCCGGCCATCAGGCGCGAGTCGAATGAAAGGGGAGCAGCAAAGGAAACGTCGGCTCCCGTCAGGTCGAGTTGCATCTGATGGATGAGGTCGATGAACTCGGAGGAGCCGAAGAAGGCATCGCGCTCGTAGATGGAGCGGGCCAAGGTGCCGATGGGCTGGTCCACCCAGTCCTTCAGGGTCTGGCGCTGGGACTCAAACTTCTGGAGGTAGGAGGCAAGGCGTTGGAGGTAGGAGGAATCATCCCTCTGATTTTCTACGAAGGGCGTTTCGGCCGTGATGCGCTTCGCCACCACCCTACCCTTTTCCAGGGTCAGGTCGATGTCAATCTCGGCTATGCGTTTGCCCTGGCTGGTCGGTCCAACCGTTACGACGGTCTCGCCAAGGGGATTCTTCAGATAGTTGACCGCGGCCTGATGGTCGTGTCCGTAGCAGATGAGGTCGAAGCCTGGCACCTGTTCGGCCACCAGTTTCGTGGCATTTTCGTGGATTTGGGCTCCGCCAACCTTATTTACTATTCCGCCGTCGTAGCCGCTATGGAACAGGCCTACGAGCAGGTCGGGATGCTCGCGTTCCTGGATGATTTTCACCCAGTTGCGGGCCGAACTGACCATTTCGTCGAAGCGGAGTCCCGACCAGAGTTGTTCGGGCAGCCAGTTGGGTATGCCTGGCGTGAGCATGCCCAGAATGGCAATCGTCACCCCCGCACGTTTCAGCACAATATACGGCTGCAGGTAGGGCTTATTTGTCCGGGTATCAATGACATTGGCTCCGAGGACGGGAAACTTGCAGTCGCGCACCCAACGGTCGTAGACGGCATGTCCCGTCTCGATGTCGTGGTTGCCCATAGCCCCGCAGTCATAAGTCAGCATGTTCATGGCTTCTGCCACAAGGTGGGGCGACAGCGTATCCACGAAGTTATAGTAGTAGGCTGTGGGCTGCCCCTGCAGGCAGTCGCCGCCATCGGTCAGAATCAGACGTTCGCCATACTGCTGCCGCTGCTCCTGGACATAGGCATAGATGGAGGCCAAGCCGCCACTGACATCGCGCTTCCGCAGATAGTCGTAACCAAAGAGCGAGCCGTGTACGTCGCTCGTGTGTATCCACTTGAGGTGTACCTCTTTTGTCTTTGCAGTCATCGTCATGCTCATCGACATCAGCAGCAATGCTGCCCATAGCGTCCGCTTCATTATGAATTATGAATTATGCATTATGAATTGTTTTGAATCCAGTCGTCCAGCAGTCGCCGGGCAAGGCTTACAGGCCCCGGCATCTCGGGCAGGCTGTCGCGTCGGAACCATCCCCCGCCAGCCAGTTCGGAGCGTTGCAACTGCAGTTCGCCGCCGTCGTATTCGGCCGTGAATCCCACCATCAGTCCGGCGGGATAGGGCCACGGCTGGGAGGCGAAGTAGCGGATGTTGCGAATGCGGATGTGCGTCTCCTCCCACACCTCGCGCCGGACGCATTCCTCCAGTGTCTCGCCCGTCTCCACGAAACCGGCCACCAGACCGTAGAACGTGCCGCGGAAATTGTGGGCATGCACCATCAGCACCTCGTCGCCCCGCGTCACACGGACGATGATGGCCGTCTGCAACTGCGGCCAGAGTTCTTTTCCGCATTCGGTGCATCGCTTCGATATTTCCGTCTCCCACCGCATGGGGGCACCGCAACAGCCGCAGTAGCGCGAGTTCTGGTCCCAATAGAGCAGTTCGGCGCATTTGCCAGCCAACTGATACATCTCGGGCGAAAGCACATCGAACGACTTCCGGAGTCCCATCATCTGCAGGTCGGTTCGTCCGACAACGGGCCGGTCGAGACGGTAGATGTGGGCCGAAGCAGGTACAAAGGACGCAGAGAAGACGGAGGGCACGGAGATGTCCGTCACATGTTCCCAGGGCTGAAAATCCACAGGGGGACGCTCCCCTTCCGGGATGTGCCCATCGCTCGTGAGCAGTACATCGCCCTGACAATATGCGAAATACAGTTCCGTCATGTCATTTATTCAGGATCTTATTCACCGCTGCCGTAACGTCGGCAATCGAAATCGTCCCGTCGTGATTCAAATCTGCCGCAGCCTCTGAGAAGGGCGATGATGTGCGGCCCAGGATGTGGTTGACCAGTGCCGTCACGTCGGCAATGGAAATCGTGCCGTCGCAGTTGACGTCGCCCATTCCGGCACAGCGGTACGACAGTCGGATGTCGTCGTAGGCCACATGGGTATAGTAGCGTCCCATCTGGTTCCTAAACGAAGCAATGGTGCTGAATTCTGCGGATAGGGTGGCATCATCGATAACCGTTGCACCATCGCATGTCACGGTCAGGCGCACGCCGTCTTTCTCATTGGCTGTTATGATAAAATGATTGAAGATACTCGGCAAATAGTCAGCCGAAATCGTCCGGTGATCACTATTATAAGAAGTGATAACCACTTCCCCAACCTTATTGCCACTGGCATCAGCGACTGAGGCCGACGTAGCCCAGGCAGACCAGTCAATTGTCATAAGTGTGCCGTCAGTACCCACAAGCGCAATAGTAGACGGATTGGAACTACTACCCACAATGGCCAAATCAAACTCCAACCGATAATCCTTGGCCGAAGTGAACAAACTGTTGTTGGCGAACGAGAGGTTAACGGTACGGTCGTTATTTTGGCCCTGATAGATGTGGAAGAAATGACTGCCGTCGGTCCGTTCCGTCTGTCGCATGGTTTCCACTCCGCCTGCTGCCACATAGAAGCCATAGTTATCAGTCGAGGCTTCCTCGAAGTCCAATGTCCAAACAGGTTCGAAGAATGGTTCGTCAACAAGTTCTCCGCTGTCGTCCAACTGACCAACTGCCAGATACATCATACCAGACTTCGCGACAATCTGCAACGGGCTTTCCTTGTCTGCCACATTGTCACACTCGACGATAATGTCCTCAAGGTTACTGTCATCACCCATCTTCGTCAGTTTGCCCAAGGGGTACATGCCCTTGACAAGTGGAGAGGACGACTGAATCTCGAAAACGGGAGCCAGATACTCGGGTCCATACTGCCAGTCACGCGTACGAATATTCAGCGTACCCACATTTACCGCATCGTGTTCGGTGGCGTTCATCTGGAATACGACTCGGGCGCCTTCGTGCAGTTCTAAGGTTTCAATATCGGTGGCAGCACAGTCGAATGCATCTGCCGTTGTGGCATCATTGCCCGGACGCAGCGTTGCACCGTACTCCAAGACTACGGGTTTCTTGTAGGTGGCTGCTGTATACAACGCCGTGTGTCGGTTCATCCAAAGGGGACTGTTCTCGAGTGTTCCACAGAAGGATAGCGAACCAGCCCAGACGTTGGTTTCACCGCTGTAGGTGTGCGTTGCATTGGGCAATACAAGCAGACCGTTACCCTGCTTTACCAAGCGCATGGAACCGGCAAATGCTCCACCCGTGAGTGTATGGGTGAAGGTGGTGGTCGTGATGAGGGCATTGTCA
>JAFSXQ010000155.1 GCA_017444005.1 Bacteroidaceae bacterium
ATGCCCAGGCCGGGCAGTGGCAGACGGTGATCGACGTGCTGGCCCTGCCCGATGCCCAAGCGTCGCCGATGACCGGCTTCTACGTGGGCTGGGCACAGTATCGGCTGGGCGACGTCGTGGCGGCCAACGACGCGTTCGAACAGGCCGAGCAGGCGGATTCCACCTGCTGCTTTCCTAACCGCCTGGAGGACGTCGTTGTGCTGAATTGCGCCAAGGTGCTGAACCCCGACGGCGCCCTGGCTCCCTACCTGCTAGGTTGCCTCTACTACGACAAACGGCAGTACGACCTGGCCGTCGAGAACTGGGAACTGTCCGCCCGTCTCAATCCGCAGTTCCCCACCGTTTGGCGCAATCTGGCTCTGGCCCGCTTCAACAAACAAGACCGGCAAGACGAGGCTGTCGAATACATGGAACGTGCCTTCCACCTCGACGAGGACGACGAGCGCCTGCTGATGGAACTGGATCAACTCTACCGGCGCATGCAGAAGCCTCATGCCTGGCGACTGGCCTTCCTGCAGCGCTATCCCGAACTTATTCAGCGTCGCGACGACCTTGTGCTGGAGGAAATCACCCTGCTCAACCAGACGGGCCGCTTCGGGGAAGCCATGCAGCGGCTCGACGCCCACCGGTTCCACCCCTGGGAGGGTGGCGAAGGCAAGGTGCCCGCGCAGTATCAGATTTGTCGTGTAGAGCTTGCCAAACAGCTGCTAAAAACCTGCCTAGACACCCTAGACAATCTAGGCCATCTAGCCAATCTAGAATCTCTAGACCGCGCCATCCAGCTCCTGAACCAGTGCCTCGAATACCCCCACCACCTGGGCGAAGGCAAACTCTACGGTGCTCAGGAGAACGACTTCTACTACCTGCTCGGTCTGGCCTACGACGCAAAGGGTCAGACGGACAAGGCGCGCCAGTGCTGGGAGCGGGCCACCCAAGGGCCGCAGGAACCCGCCGCCGCCATGTACTACAACGATGCCAAGCCCGATAAAATCTTCTATCAGGGCCTGGCACTGTTAAAACTTGGTCGTACGGGCGAAGCCAACGGACGCTTTTATAAGTTGGTGAACTACGGCAAGCAGCACATCTTCGAGCATCAGACGATGGACTACTTCGCCGTCTCGCTGCCCGACCTGCTCATCTGGGACGACTCGCTCGACCAGAAGAACCGCATCCACTGCCTCTATATGCTCGCTCTGGGCTACTACGGCCTGGGCGACCAGGAACATGCTGAACGCTATCTGGCCGAGGTGGAAGCCCTCGATGTCAACCACTACGGCACGCAGGCCCTGCGCTCGCTGATGACGCTCCTCGGTTAAACGGGAGTGTTTGCCGGCAGTTGTCGGGTCTACTTACGGTTGTTCCAATACGTCTCCAGCCGCTGGGCTTCCTCGTCGGTGATGTGAATGACGGCCCCGTGCTTCTGCTCGGAGAAGTTGGTGCGCGTCATCACGCCCTCGTCGAAGTGCCCGATGTGGCGGAACGTCTTGAAATCCGTCGTCTCCATGAATCCGAAGTTGTGGGGCTTGATGCTGAAGATGTCGTACATCAGAATCCACTTGTCTTCGCCCAGGAGTTTGAACATCGTCGGTGCCTCGCACGAACCCTTCTCGGCATCAATTTGCTGGGGCTGATACTGGTAGCCGCGGTTGATGTGGTCCGAGAAGGCCATCTTCACGCCGGCGGGTCCGTCTTGGGCGCAGTAGGTCATGCAGTAGCGGCCGTCGGGCATGGGGATGATGTCGGCATCGAGAATCTGTTTGCTCTCGTCGGGATACACGAAGAGGAGTTCCGGCTCAGTAGTGAGGCGGGTGAACTCGTCGTCGGCGTAGGCATAGTAGAGGCGTGTTTTGCCTTTGCCGGTGGAGCGTATGGTGAAGTAGACCATCAACTTGCCTTCCTCGGGGTCGTAGATGGTCTCCGGTGCCCAGGCACAGCCCAACTGTCCGAAGCGCGTGGGGAAGGCCTCGTCAAGGCGGAATACGGTGTGCGTCCAGTGGATGAGGTCGCGCGACTTCATCAGTACCAGTCCGCGGTTGTTACCCCAGCCGAACTCCTTGCCGTCGCGTTCCCACTCAGTGTCGCGGAAACCGTCGCGCTGACCGAAGACATGCAGGTCGGTCATGGCCACGTAGAAGGCACCGTCCGGCCCACGATAGATGTGCGGGTCGCGGATGCCGTGCTGCTGGGCGATGGTGTCGCCGGCAACGATGGGTTTGTCGTCGTTCAGGGCCGTCCATTTCCGTCCGTCGCGGCTCAGGGCCATGTGCAGACCGTGGTCGGCATCCTTGTGATAGACCATCAAATACGAGGTGCAATTTGCTATGGGGCTGACCCCTTCTGCCGTGGGCGGGATGGGACGGATGCTGCCGTCGCTGTTGTAGTGCAGGGGTTCGGCAATGATGCTGCGGCTGTAGCCGGTGCCGTCGGAAAGGCCGCCGTTGTGCGAGAAGAAGAGCCACTGGTCGCGGAACCGGACGATGGCGGGATGCGTCGTGTTGGAGTTTCCGGCGATTTCCGAGATGATACCCATGGGTTTGTAGGGGCCGCCGATGTGGTCGCTGACGGCGTAGGCTATCTTCTCGGGCCACTCCGAGGCATAGGTCAGGTAATACTTGCCCTGATACTTGTGTACCCAGGGGGCTTCGGTGAAGCGGGGCACATCGATCTGGTGGATGTCTCCGTCGATTTCAATCATGTTGTCCTTCAGGCGGGCGTAGTAGCACTGTCCGTTGCCCCAGATGATGTAGGGCGTGCCGTCGTCGTCGATGAGGATGGCGGGGTCGATGACCGCCCAACTGTGGCGGGAGGCAAAGCAGTCCTCTTTGGTCAGCAGGGGCTTTCCCAGGGCGTCCCGGTAGGGGCCTGTAATCTTGTCGGCAACGGCCACGCCGATGCCACACCAGTTGGTGGAGACGTACCAGTAGTAGCGCCCGTCCTTGCCCTTAGCCACATGGCCGGCATAGGCCTGCTTGCTGGAGGCCCACTTGAACTCGTCGATGTGCAGCGGCGAGGGGTGTTCCGTCCAGTGCTTCATGTCGGTGGTGGAGTAGAGCAACCAGTCCTTCATGATATAACCACTCTGTCCGCCCTCCATGTCGTGCCCGGCAAAGAGCCAGAGCGTGTCGTTCTCGATGAATACTGCAGGGTCGGCGGTGTGCTTGTCGCGGATGATGGGATTGCCGTTCGATTCGAACTCATGTGTCAGCACCCAGCCCCACTGCTGCTGCAGGCGCTCCAGTTCCTCCTTGGTCACGGAGATGACCGAACCGTGACGCGGGAAGAAATTTTTGCGGAACGACTGGGGTTCGCGGGTCCAGTTGATGAGGTCTTTGGAGGTCTGATACTCGTAGCGACCGCTGCTATAGAGGTCGTACATGAGAATCCAGTCGCCGGAGCCGTCGTGCAGGGGGAAGACGCTCGAACCCTCCACATGGGTGCGGGTGCCGGCGTAGGCATCTAGGTACTTGAAGTCCTCCTTCCACGGTCCGGTCAGTTTCTTGGAGAAGGCCTGCTGGATGCCGTTTTTCACCTCCTTGCCGTCGGCATCCTTCGTGTTGCCTTTATAGAAGAGGTGGTACGTGCCATCCTTGTAAATGATGTCGTTGTCTATCGAGCCATACTTGGCTGCAAACAAGGGTTTCGGCTCGCTCTCGAAGGCCGTAAAGTCCTTGTTGGCATAGGCGTAGTAGGTGATGAGCGACTGGCGGTTGTCGCCCGTGCGCTGCAGGGTGAAGTAAATCATATACTTCCGGGCCTTCTGGTCATAGATGGTCTGCGGTGCCCACACCCAGTAGGCATCGGCGAAGGCGGGCCAGTCCTTGCCCAGGACAATCTTCGCGTGCGTCCAATGGATGAGGTCGCTAGACTTCATTAGCACGATACCGGGATTCTCCTTCCATCCGTTCTTGGCTACGAACATATCCGTGGCCACGATGTAGTAGCAACCATCCTCGCCGCGCAGGATGTGCGGGTCGCGAATACCGCCGCTCTCGCTGATGCTGTCCGAGGCGATAATCGGCCGGTTCTGGTTCAGTGCATACCAGTTGCGGGCATCTTCGCTCACGGCAAAGCGCAGTTGCTCCTGCAGGTTCTTGTCGCCGCCACCCTCAAAGTAGGCAAACAGGTAGCCGGCAAACTGTGGATTACTCGTGGTTTGCTTCTTCGCCTGCATGCCGAGTGCGAGGCCGAGCAATACGGTTAGGGTTAGAATCTTCTTCATATCCATTGTCTATTTGATGATGACCTTTTTATTATCCTTTATATAGACTCCCTTTCGGGGTGCTGTGTGCTTGCGGCCACTGATGTCGAACCATGTTCCATGAGTCGATTTATCATCTGCCACCGCTTCTATTCCATCGATGTTGCCGACGCGGATAAGGCGGAAGGGGAAGACCGTGAGGCTGGTGGCGGTGGTGAGCAGTGAGCCGTCGGCCGTCGGTGTCCAGAACCTGATGCTGGAGCCGGTGCCGGTGTGCAGGGCGTAGCGGTTGGTGCCAGCGGCCGAGTCGAAGTAGAAAGAGTAGGGGACGGATTCGGTGAGCGTAGCGGTTCGGGTAAGTCCGAGGCTGTCGGGCAGGCTGACGATGGCGTAGCGGGTACCGTTGGTGCTGACGAACCACGTCTGTCCTTCAGCGGCAACCGCTGTGTCGCCCTCCTCGAAGGTCACGCTGCTGTTCTTGCCGTGACTCGTGAGCAGGCGTCCGCTGCTGACGTCCTGGATGATGTAGTTGCCAGCCTCAACCTCGGTGGTGGCAGCCTTTACAAGAACGGAGAAGGTGAAGGAGTACTCCTGGCCGCTGAGGGCGAAGGTGGCCGTGTATTCGCCGCTTGTCTGCACGTCGTTCAGGGTCAGCGTCTTGCTGCCCGTGGTGCCGTCGCTCCACGAGACTTTCGAGGCCGTGATGGTGGAGGGGGTGGTGAGTCCGAGCGTCACGCTGCCGCCCTGCGCCACCACAACCTCGTTGCCCTCCGTAGTGGTTTCTCCTATAATATAATAAGGTAGGGCCATGAGCACATGGATGTGGAACACCTGCGTCGTGGTGGCTCCGCCCTGGTTGGTGAAGGTGACGCTGATGTCCTGGTCCTTCTTGATAGCCGATGTGGTGATGCTCTGTGTGGTGGCTCCCGTGCTCCACTTGTAAGTGCCCCAGCCGACGGTGGGCGTCACGCTTAGGGTGGCCGTCTTGCCGTAGAGGACGGAGATTTCCCCGTCGGGTGAACCGACGGGCACATTTTCGCCGTCGTAGGTGGCGCTGGGCGTGAGGCCGTCGGGCGTGCAGTCGCCTTTGGCGGCTATGGGGAAGCAGAGTTGGCTCTCTATGCCGTTTTTGTTCGTGTAGGTGACGCGATAGATGTGGCTGCGGTCGGTGGTGACGGTGATGTTGCGTGTGGTCTCGCCCGTGTTCCACTGCCAGTGCCCCGTGTCCTCCTCTCCCTTGGGCAGTTGGGGCATGAGGACGAGGGTCTGTCCGGCGGGCGGACAGGTATTGTTGTTGGTCGCATAAGTGTTCACCAGTCCGCCCAGTTCGTTGTGTAGCAGTGTCTTGCCGCTGACCAGTCCGCGCGTCTTCTCCTTGGCCAGGCTGGGGATGAGGCTGGCGGAGAGCGTGCCGCTGTATTCCATCTTCGGAGTCAGTTCCGTGGGCACCTGTTCGGCTGGGCAGAGTTGTTCGTCGCGCGTGTTCATCAGCACACTGTAGCCCATGTGGTCGTAGCCGCCGCTGGTGCTGCCCTGTCCGCCCTCGTCGATGCCCATCTGTGTGTAGGAACGTTCAGAGAAAGGCATCGGTATGCCCTTCACGCCCTCGTAGATGCCGATGACCGTTCCCCAGTAGGGGCGCATCTGTGCACCCAGGGCTGGCCCCGTCATCAGCCAGGCACGGCCGTCGGTGTAGTAGATGCCGTTGGTTCCGTACATATAGTTTGTCCAAGGCAGTCCCTCCACGCTCTGCGTCTGTGCGGCCACGTACTCGATGCCGGAGGCCAGACGGTGGTCCATGTAGGCAAAGAGGTCGTCGCCCTGGTTCCATCCCACCTTGGCCAGGTCTACGGCCAGTCCCAGCGCCATGGCCGAGTGGCCCGTGTCGCGTCCGCTCTCGTTCATCTGTCCCAGTCGGCCGTAGGCCCCTGTCTCCAGCGGACTTTCCACATCGGTCACCACCAGGTTGCCGAGGAACTCCGTCAGACCATCGTTGTGGATGCACTTGCTGCCGTCGGCATCGCCGTGGCCCGTCACTTCGTGCTGCGTGGGCGGGTTGGTGAAGTTGCCCACCTGGTCATACTTGAAATAGGACATGCCCTGATTGTAGATGAACACATCGTCGCAGAGGATGCCGATGGAGACCACGCACAGCGCATTGCATAGTCCCCAGTTGCTCCAGTAGTGGCCTGGGGCTTGCCACCATTTGCCACCGTTCTCCCACGTGCCGCAGCGACCGCGGAGGAAACCGAGGCTGGAGGGGTACCACACCGTGAGCATCCACTGCTTGAACGCATCGAAGTCCTCGCGGCTCCAGCCCTCGTAGTCGCGCATCAGTTCGGCTGCCTGGGCAAACTGGTAACCATAGAGGCCGGCAGCCAGCGCGTAGTTCGTGTCGCCACCGATGGCCTTCGTCGTAATGGCCCAGGCCATGAGGATGCGCACGGCAGCCTTGGCGCACGCCTTATTGTCCTCTATTTTCCAGCGCAGGGCGTTCTGGTAGGCCATGGTGGCACCTCGTGCGGCATTGATGTAGTTTTCGCCGCTGCCGCCACCGCGCACGATGGTTTCCACGGGATAGGTCTGCACATTGCTCTGTGCGTAAGCCGCAGACTTCAGTTTCTGGTAGGCCTGTTTCACCTTGGTGTTGCCGGCGGCAATCTGTGCCCTGACGCGGTCAAAGTCGGCCTGGGTGTGCAGGCCGCCCGGGTGGATGAAGCCGCGGTCGGTTTGTGCCATGAG
>JAFSXQ010000017.1 GCA_017444005.1 Bacteroidaceae bacterium
GCGAACGAGGCGGCCAGATTGTCGGTGTCGAGCCACCACGAGGCAGCGGGGGCCGAGAGGTTGCGGTTCTGCACGTAGTCGCGCACCTCGGTGCCGCGTCCCTCGTTCATGCGCCAGTAGCCAATCAGGCCCGGCGTCTGCGCCGTCTTCGTGTAGTTGCGCTGCGTCAGGCTGGTGGTGAGCGAACGGGCCTGTCCCCAAAGCGTCATGTCGTGGATGCGTCCCTCCAACTGTCCGCCGCCCAGTGCCAGGCGTCCGAAGCCGTCGTAGGCCGGGGCGGGCTGGCGCTGGAAGAGGGTGTCCGTCTCGTCCGCCGTCACGGCGGCTGCATGGAACTGCGATTCGCCGCCGTTGTACTGATAGCAGTAATAGAGATAGGTATCGCGTGCGAAGCGCATCGGCTTCTGCGAACGCAGGGCCGCCGCATTGCCGAACTCAGCCAGCAGGTAGCCCTCGGCATCGACCGACAGGCGGAAGTGGTTGTCCTCCGTGCCATGCTGCAGCAGCGTGCCGCCGCCCTGGCTCAGGTTCACCCACATCTCGCCCGCGAAGTCCTGACGGGCCAGTTGCAGGTTGGCCGCGGTGGCCGCCACGGGTTCGCCGGCCGTCAGTTGCAGGGCCGTCTGGTCGGCTATGGTCGACCCGTTGCGCTCTCCCGTAACCAGGAGGTTCAGATCCTTGTCGGTGATGGGGCGCAGGGCCTCGTTGAAGCGCAGCGAAATCATGTCGCCCGGCCCCAGTATGCCGCTACTCGGCGAGGGCAGACCCATGAGGCGCGGTTTCTCGATGTCCTTCACCAGCACCAGTTCGTCGGAGTCGACGTGCTTCAGGTCGTCCATGGCCCCGCTCAGCGTGCGGGCCTTGAAGTAGTAGTGACCGTCGGGGAACATGGCCTTGCTGTGCATGTCCACCACGTAACTGACGTCGCTCACACTCTCGCCGATGTACTGGGCGTCCTGCGCCGTGGAGGTGTAACTGCTGTCGCAAATCCACTCCTGCAGGATGGTGTACTGCTGGTCGCCCTCGTAGCGGTAGAGCAACTGCACGGCCTTCAGGGCCCGGTAGCCGCGGTCGAAGTCGTGGACGCGCATCGTCACGGTGGAGTCGCCCTCGGTGTTGATGGTGTTGACCGACGAAGCCAGTTCCACGGGCGAACTCGACTGCACGAAGTGGACGCTCAGGGGCACCGCCATCTGCAGGGGACCGAAGTTGCCGCCCGTCTGCGACTGGGCCATCATGAAGAACCGCAGGTCATAGTCCAGCACGCTCTGGTCGCTCTGGTAGATGAGCAGTTCTATCTCCGTCTCGTTGGGGCCCAGCAACAGGCTGCCGCCGTCGCGCTTGCCGCCAAAGAAGCAGACGGCCCCGTGGGTGTTGGTGTTGGGCACCAGACCGAAATTGAAGAGGCGCGACGTGCCGGTGGCGCTCTGGTTGCACACCTTCACCATGAAGCGGGCGGGCTGCCCGACGGGAACGCCCGTGGCCGTGGTGCGGTCGAACTGTATCCACGGGTCATCCACCTTCTCCGTTGCCTGGCTCAGGACGTAGTGGTTCTGCGGCTCGAAGTATTTGGCCACGACCTCGTCCTCCCACGGTCCGCTGGTCTGTCCGCCACGGGTGTAGAAGACGGGGCCCCAGCCCTGGGGCGACTTCAGCACGTCCACCGAGAGGGCCTCGGCCACGTCGGTCTCCCGCAGGTTGTAGGTCACAGTCGTGGTGGTGTCCTGCACCTCGCTGCCCGTGAAGACGGGACTGATGTTGACGGAGGGCGTTGCCGTCCATTGCAACTTCACCGTCCGGCCTCCCCTGAACATGCTGCGATCAATCACCTCGCCCAGAATCCTGTCCATGATTTCTTCTCCGCGAGTCACTTTGGCCGGTGCCGTTCTGCGCCGGGCCTCTCTATTGAATTCCTTCGTCTGCGCCCACGAGGCCGACACCGTGAAACTGTTCGACCAGTTGTGGGCATTCGTCGTCTTTGTGGTCGACGAGTTGGTGTAGCCCACTCCGGAGGAGAAGGAAACATTCTGGTTGATGTAGTCCTTGCGCTGATAGATGGCCGTGTACTTGTCCTCCTCATTCTGGGCCAGGATGCTCTTCCAGTTCCGGATGCTGTTGTTGTAGAAGGCCACCATGTCGGTGTAGGCTTTGATGGTGTCGCCGTACTCGTCAATCAGCCCCAGGGGGGTGACCATCTTGTAACTCTGACCCTTGTCGAAGTAGTCTTCATCGTCGGTGGTAACCGCCAGGTCGCCCCACATAAGCGAGTCGCTGTTGAGCGAACCGAAGCGCGGGTCGTCGGGACTGAGCGTGGTGAAGTAGTAGGGCTGGTCGATGAGTTGGGAGTATGGACCAATCTTCGCATAGTCTTCGGGCGAAACGGTGTAGAGCAGTTCCTTCAGTTCGGTCTCCTGCTGTGGCAGGAGCGTCTTCTCGATGTACTGCTGGGTGTAGACGAACATGGTGCCGAACTCCACACTGGCGGCCTGGCCTTCGCGGGTGTCCAGTTGGTAAGTGCCGTCCTGCTTCTCGTAGATATTGAGGAACGTGCTCTCGCCGAGCGTGACATTGGTGCTGTTACCGAAGAAAACGTCGCCATTGGCACCGACGAAGTTGGCTGTACCATCCGTGCTGAAGGTCTCGTTGAGCACGGTGGTTGTTGTGGTGGTGCGTCCCTCGGTGTGGTTGTACGACAGGTTGGCCGTAGGCAGAGAGGTTACATCCACCTCCGTAGCCCTCTGGTCGTGAAGTTGAACAATCAGCGACACGGGACCGCCCATGGGGCTTATCACGCCTTCCGCCAGGCCGACCTGGCTGTCGCGCTGCAGTTGGGTTATCGTCTTCTTGACCAGGGTGAAACTGCTGCCTGCCGTGAACGGTACGCTCCAGCCATCGCTGTTGGTGATTGTGGACCCTGCCGTCAGCGAGGCCGTCGAGGCGGTTCCGGGTGGGTCGCGCAGGACGTAGTTAATCTTGTCGGGACCCATCGTGGTGAAGTTGTTGCCGCGCGTCAGGTCGCCCAGGACGATGACCTTGAACAGTCCGTTCTGGTCCCACGAGTGCTGCACACCGTCGATTTCGTACGTTATCTCCATCTTCAGCGTGTGGTCGCCGTTGATGTTGGGCAGTCCGGTGTAGAACTCGTAGCGGGCCACGCCCGTCGAGTCGGTGGTGAGTTCGGTCACGGTGGTGGTCTGCGAGCGCACGCCGCGGTCCTCGCCTTCCAGCCAGACGGGTTCGGTGCTGCTGAACTCGTTGGTCACTTCGACGACGATGTTCTTGGCCGGTTCCTCGTAGTAGAGGATGTCGGGGGCGTTGTCGCGGTTCTCGAACGGCTCGTAGACCTTGATGTCGTAGAGGTTGGAGCCGTCGCTGTAACTGTCGAGGATGGGATAGCCGAAGGTGTAGGCGAACGTCTTGTCGGCCTCGTTGAAGGTGTAGGCCGGGATGCGGTCGGCGGCCTCGGCTCCGTTGGGCAGTACGTAGCGGCACGAATCCTGGCCGAAGACGCCGTACTCGCTGTAGCGGTTGTTGAGGTCCTCCACCCGCACGACCGGTGTGGAGTGGTAGGTCTTGGTGAGGGCTGCCGAGTAACTGAAGGTCTGCGAAATCTTTTCCTCCAGCGGACCGAACGTCGTTATCAGCGAGTCGACGGCAAAGTCCACGGTCTGCGTGCAGTTGAACAGCGTGGCGTCGACACCGAAGTCGATGTCGGGATTGCTGGGAATGCGGACGCTGGTGACACGGTACACGAGGGGCGGCAGCATGGCTGCGAACTCGCCCGTACGGGGGTCGGTAGTGATGTGGATGGCGTTGGTCTGCTCGTAGTCCTCGGGCGCATCGGCTGCCACCACGTAGGCCCTGCTATCCACGTAGGCGGAGGCCTGGGGCAGTTCGCGCGGCGTGGTGTTGGCCACGATGGTCGTGGTGGTGCCCTCCGCCTTCTCCGTCACGTTCAGCGGGTTGTTGCCGTCGAGGACAATCTCGGCCTGGCCGATGTTGGCCGTGCTCAGTCCCAGGCCCAACGGTTTGTTGGCCTCGGTCAGACCGCCCACCACGCGGCCCACCACGGGCACCAGCGTCTGGTCGGTGAAGCGCAGGCCGGTGATGCCCTCGTCGAAGTAGTGCGTCGTGCTGCCGCTGGGATATCGGCCGCCATTGAGGAAGGTGTGTCCGTCCTTGCGAATCTCGATGTAGTGGTCGCCGATGGGCACGTCGATGGTGAACTCACCGTCGGCATTGGTCAGCACGGTGCTGCCGTTACGCATGACGGTGTTGCCGTCGACGTACAGCGCAGCACCCACCACCGGACAGCGCGTGTTCTCGTAGAAGACCTCGCCCGTGACCTCGAAACTGGAGACGTCGGTCATGTTCACCCCGCTGTGGCTGAGCGAACCGCTGCTGACGAAGCGCGTCTCGAAGGAGGGCAGGAACTCGTGGAGGTTCTTCGTGGGACGCACCACGTAGTTGGTGCCGTCGGCCATGAAGGGGATGCCGCGAACGATGTAGTTGCCGCTGGCATCGGTGCGGCCGTAGAGGCGCAGGGTACCGGGCGTGAGGGCTATGCCGCGGGCCTCGTGGGCCACATCGCCATGCAGGGAGTTGCTCACGTTGTCGGTCTTGCTGTAGTCGTAGGCGTGGGGCAGATAGGTCAGGCCCTCGTCGAACGGCCAGTAGAGCGACAGGCCCTGCTCGCTGCCGGCCAGGGGACGGTCGTAGGTGTTGCGGATGTCGTCGTCGGTGAGCACGCGGTTCCACAGGCGCACCTCGTCGATGAGTCCGCTGAAGGGCTGGTCGCCGGCACGGCTGGCACCCACGGCAAAGAGTCCTTCCCGGGGGGCGAAGGCCGACGAACTGGTCACCTGTTCACTGACGATGGCCGCATTCTCTTCGTCACCACAGAGGCTGATGGTGAAGTCAGCGTTGCCCGTGCGGCGCAGGGTGACGAAGTAATAGTGATTGGCGCGCAGGGGCATCGACTTCAGTTGCTCGGAGCCGTTGACCATAAGTCCCCATTCGCCGTCGCCCGTCTTCTGGGCCCACAGTTCGCGGTCGCCCATCTTGGCCAGCACACACGTGCCGGCATCGGCATTCAGGCGCACCCACATCTGCAGGGTGTAGGCACGACTGTCGAAGATGGTCTGCAGTTTGCTGCTCTGGACGGAGGCCAGCGTGTCGGCCTCGGTCGTCTTTCCGCTCAAGGCATAGAACTGTTGCTGCACCTCGTCCTGGTCGGGTTCGATGTTCACCACGACGTTCTCCACTGCCGAGCCCGTACCGTAGGTGATGCGGCCAGAGATGACGCCGGAGGAAAGGCCGAAGCCGTCGGTGGTGAGTTGCGAACTGACCAGTTCCACCTGTCCGGCATCGGTGTCCACCTCGCCGTCCTCGTTCAGGGCGTCCTCGCGAGTCTTCTGCGTGACGCGGTACTCATAGAAACTGCCCGGCTCCACCTGCGTGTCCTCCCAGGTGCCGATGGTGGCCGTACTCTCCACGGTGGCCACGTTCTGGAAACCGGCATCGCCCTCCATCTCGCGCCGTTCGATGTAGTAGTAGGTCTTCACGTTGGCATTGCGTATGCTGGCGTGCCAGGTCAGGCGCACGCTATTATTATAGGTACCGCGCGAGGCCTCGAGCGACGTCATGGCGTTGGTGCCGGCCACGGTGCCCGAGAACGATTCATTATCCCGAACCGTGCAGCCCAGCAGTTCGGCTTCCAGGTGGTAGCGGTGCTCGTCGCGCTGGGCGCTGCCCGTGTTGTGTTCGAAGGTCTCGGTGACGGAATTGCCGGCGTGTCCGGCGTCCCATTCCCAGGTCTTCAGCAACTGGCCGTCGTTGTCGTGATACAGTTTGATGCGACATTCCGAACCGCTGGGCACCCGGTCGTGGGTAAACTCGATGTGCACGGTACTGCTGCTGGCCGTGTTGGCCCTGGCCCGCTTGCCGCTGAAGCGGAAGTCGCACTTCATGTTGAAGGTCTTCGTCGTCTTCAGGTCGTCCACCGGCTTCGTCATCTTCCACTCCGGCATGGCGTAGCACACGGTGTAGGTGTATTCGGTCTCCAGACTGGGCACGACGTCGGTGTACTCCGTCACGTTGAAGTCCAGTCCGTTGGGCGTCAGCAGTTCTGGCTCGCCCGAGGTGCCCTGGGAGCGGTAGACGTACCACCGTCCCTCCTTGCTGGCCTTGGGGTCCTTGCTTGTCCCCGTCCACTTCACGATGGCCGTCCGGGTCCATTTGTCCGACGTCTTCACCGTCAGGTTGATGGGATAATAGAAGCCGGGCATCTCCACCTTGCTCACCGGAGCATAGTATTCCGCAGCATATTGCGAGCGGTCGTCGATGCCCAGGTAGTAGAACAGCGTCAGCGGCAACTTCAGGTCGCCGTTGACCAGCGACGAACTGACGGTGAACGTCTGCGCATCCGTGCCTGTGTCGCCCAGGTCGTAGTACTTGATGCGGTTCGTCCCGTACCCCTTACCGTAGCCGTTTCCCGAGGTGACGAAGACCTCCATGTCCCGTTTGTTGCCGATACTGCTGTACGACAGTTCCGGCATGGAACCCCGCAGTTGCTTGGCTCCGCTGCTGTCCAGCACCCGCTCCAGCGTCAGGGCCGTCTTGGCCCTACTGTTTGACAGGACAGGTTCGAGGGTCGAGTTGAAGACGTCGAACTTGCAGGTAATGTCCCTTGGCCCCTGTCCTGCCTCTTTCGTATCATTAAAGCCGTCGCAGTCGATGTCCCAGTCGTACTTGATGTGCAGTTCCCATTCGCTGGGGAACTTCGTGATTTCGCTGCCCGGGTAGTAGCGCCACCGCGCCATCTCGGCATTGGAGTGTTTCGAGCCCCCATGATAGGTCTCCACAAATTCCAGCCAGCCATGTTCTTCACCATAGTTTGAGACTCGGCGCGAAAACTCCAGTTCGGCCTCCTTGGCACTGCCGCTGCCCTTCGAGTGGTAGGTGGCCAGCAGGATGGTGTCGTTGGTGGTGGTGTTCTTCAGGATGATGCGCCCGTTCTTGGTACCGTCCCAGGGACTGCCGCTTCGCTCGCAGAACATGTAGGTGAACTGCACATAGGGATTGTTGAGCGAGAGCGTCCAGTTGGTTTTCACTTTCTCATCGCTGCTCTCGTTCCACACGTAGATAATCTCTGGTGTCTCGTAGTCGGCCCACACCGTCTGCGGCAGGGCCAGCAGAGCCAAGGCGAACAAGCCCGTCATCCTGCGAATCCATTTGTTTTCCATACGTATATAGTTATGATTTAGACATTTCGGTTTTCAAATATACAAAACAAATGGCAAAGTTCCACGTCTTTTCCTTATTTTTATGCCTGCACAGTCAAAAACAGAGCGATAAATTTGGCCAGAAGCATGATTTTTTGTACCTTTGCGCCCGAGTTTGTATCAACATAAAGTCTAACTCTATTAATTACTTAAACAAATTTATTTACAAACATGGCAGATTACAAGAATGTCGCACCTCTGGAAGGTTTCGATTGGGAAGCCTATGCTAACGGTGCTGCCGACAGCGGCGTGAGCCGCGAGGCACAGGAGCAGGCCTACGATGGCTCGCTGAACAAAATTGACGACCACAAGGTCGTAGACGGCACCGTCATCAGCATCAACAAGCGTGAGGTTGTCGTAAACATCGGCTCGAAGAGCGATGGTATCATCCCCGCCAGCGAGTTCCGCTACAATCCCGACTTGAAGGTGGGAGACACCGTTGAGGTTTACATCGAGAACCAGGAGGACAAGAAGGGTCAGTTGATTCTCTCTCACAAGAAGGCTCGTGCAAGCCGCTCTTGGGACCGCGTCAACGAGGCTCTGGAGAATGATGAAATCATCAAGGGTTACATCAAGTGCCGCACTAAGGGTGGCATGATTGTCGACGTATTCGGCATCGAGGCCTTCCTGCCCGGTTCACAGATTGATGTTAAGCCCATCCGCGACTACGACATATTCGTTGGCAAGACGATGGAGTTCAAGGTTGTGAAAATCAATCAGGAGTACAAGAACGTCGTTGTCAGCCACAAGGCACTCATCGAGGCCGAACTCGAGGCTCAGAAGAAGGAAATCATCAGCCACCTCGAGAAGGGTCAGGTTCTGGAAGGTACCGTCAAGAACATCACTTCCTATGGCGTATTCATCGACCTGGGTGGCGTAGACGGTCTGATCCACATCACCGACCTCAGTTGGGGCCGCGTAAGCGATCCTCGCGAAATCGTTGAGCTGGACAGTAAGATCAACGTCGTCATCCTCGACTTCGACAACGAGAAGAAGCGCATCGCCCTGGGTCTGAAGCAACTGACCCCGCATCCTTGGGATGCTCTGGATGCCAACCTGAAGGTGGGCGACCGCGTAAAGGGCAAGGTTGTCGTCATGGCCGACTACGGTGCATTCGTTGAGATTGCTCCGGGTGTTGAAGGTCTGATTCACGTCAGCGAAATGTCGTGGAGCCAGCACCTGCGCTCGGCTCAGGACTTCATGAAGGTGGGCGACGAGGTAGAAGCCGTCATCCTGACCCTGAACCGCGAGGAGCGCAAGATGTCTCTGGGCATCAAACAGTTGAAGGAAGACCCCTGGCAGAATATCGAAGAGAAGTATCCCGTAGGTTCGAAGCACACCGCTCGCGTACGCAACTTCACCAACTTCGGTATCTTCGTAGAAATCGAGGAAGGCGTAGACGGCCTGATCCACATCAGCGACCTCTCTTGGACCAAGAAGATCAAGCACCCCAGCGAGTTCACCCAGATTGGTGCCGAACTGGAGGTTTGCGTACTGGAGATCGACAAGGCCAACCGTCGCCTCAGCCTCGGTCACAAGCAGTTGGAAGAGAATCCTTGGGATGTATTCGAGACCATCTTCACCGTCGACAGCATCCACGAGGGTACCATCGTCGAGATGCTCGACAAGGGTGCCGTCATCCAGTTGGAGTACGGCGTTGAAGGCTTCGCCACGCCCAAGCACCTCGTGAAGGAGGATGGCAGCCAGGCACAGTTGAACGAGAAACTGCAGTTCAAGGTTATCGAGTTCAACAAGGAGAACAAGCGCATCATCCTCAGCCACAGCCGCATCTTCGAAGATGTACAGCGTGCCGCCGCCCGCGACGCCAAGAAGGATAAGGCTCCGCGCGCCAAGAAGGCTGCTGACGCTCCCGTCATCCAGAACCAGGCTGCCAGCACCACGCTGGGCGACATCGACGCCCTGGCCGAACTGAAGGCCAAGATGGAGAGCGAGAAGTAACTTTCTGAATTGAAAATTGAAAGTTCTTGCTGTGCAAGCGGCAAGCCGATTAGAAAATTGAAAGTTTTCAGAACAGATTCAACTTACAATAAGCAAGCAGAAAAGGAGCACACAAATTTGCGTGCTCCTTTTCTTAAACTTTCAACTCTCAATTTTCTAATCGGCTTGCCGCTTGCACAGCAAGAACTTTCAATTTTCAACTTTCAACTTAAAAAACGGTGGAACCTTTTGACCTGCATATCATCGGCTGCGGCAGCGCCAACCCCACCGGGCGGCACCGCCCGGCCTGCCAGGTGCTCTCGACCCGCGGCAAGAACTTCATGATCGACTGCGGCGAAGGCAGCCAGACACGCTTTGCCCGCATGGGACTGAGCATGAAGCGCGTGGGCCACATCTTCATCTCCCACGCCCATGCCGACCACTGCCTGGGACTGCCGGGCCTCGTCTGCACCATGAGCCTGCTGGGCCGCACCGCGCAACTGCACATCCACGGACCGCAGGAACTGGAGCCCTTCATGCAGACGGCACTCGCCACGTTCTGCCCCAACCTGGAGTTCCAAGTCACGTTCCACACCGTCGACACCCGCCAGCACCAACTCATCTTCGAAGACCGTTCGCTGGAGGTCTGGAGCCTGCCTCTGCGCCACCGCGTGCCCTGCTGCGGCTACCTGTTCCGCGAGAAGCCCGGACAGCGGCACATCCGGCGCGACATGATTGACATGTACGAGATTCCCGTCAGCCAGATCAACAACATCAAGGCCGGCATGGACTGGACGCTGCCCGACGGCACCCTGGTGCCCAACGAACGGCTGACCACGCCGCCCACGCCCATCCGCTCCTACGCCTACTGCAGCGACACGGCCCCGCAGCCCTCGCTCCCGGCCATAATCGAGGGCGTCGACCTGCTGTTCCACGAGGCCACCTTCGACCAGGACAACGAATTCCGCGCCCGCCAGACCTTCCACAGCACCACGCTGGAGGCGGCCCAGGTGGCCCGCGACGCCCGGGTCGGACGGCTCTGCATCGGTCACTACTCGTCGCGCATGGACGACGAACAGAAAATGCTCCGCGAGGCCCAAAGCATCTTCCCCAATACCGTCCTCGCCGCGGAGGGCCTGACCCTCAACATCTGAGGCCGGACGACGGAATCCCCGGGCGACAAACCACCGGCGCGACGGATGACCTCAGGCGGCAAAACGCCGGCGCAGCGGAAGCCCCGAACGATAAAAGTTCGAAAAAATTGTGATAAAATCGGGAAAATATTTGGTGGATAGAAGAAAAAAGCCTAACTTTGCCCTAACAATGATGAAATACGTACAGAAAGACATGAACAAAAGACTGCAAATCATCGCCCTGAGCCTCCTCTTGATGGCTGTCCCTGTGACTTCGATGGCACAGGCCGACCGCGATGAGATTGAGACGGAACTCTCCGCCGTCAGCCTTTCTGTCACAGGCTCGAAAGTCCACGTCACGGGTGCCGAAGGGGCCACGCTCGAGGTCTACAACCTGACGGGTGTGAAGGTGGCCACCATCCGCATCGACAGCAACGACAAGAGCATCACGCTGAACCTGCAGCGCGGTTGCTACATCCTGAAGGTGGGCAAAGTGGTTCGCAAGATTTCCATCCGCTAACCCCAGCGCACCATGCGTCGCAGTCGCCCTGCCCTATTCCTGCTCATCTTACTGCTCTCCGTTTGTTTCGCTTGCGACCGCAAGCCGAACCGTCGTGTCGTCACGCTGGACGACCTGCAAGAGTGGGTCCGCCCCGAGTTCGCCATCAGCGCCGACCGCCTGTGGCAGGCCCTGCAGGCAACGGCTGAACAGGCCGGCCGCGGAATGTATGCCGACAGTTACGTGCGCCGGCACTACAGCCACCGCGACGCCCCCCTCGTGTGGCTGACCCGCGAGGGCATCAGCCCCCAGGCCGACACCCTGCTGACGTTCCTGGCCGAGGCCGGCGACATGGGCCTCGCCCCCGACGCCTTCCACACCGACACGCTCGGCCGTTTGCTCACCCGCATCCGCCGCTTCGACTACGCGGGCACCCAGGCCAGCACCGTGCTGGGCCAGGCGGAGTACCTGCTCACACAGGCCCTCGTGCGCTATGCCTGCGGTCAGCGCTACGGCTTCATCCATCCGCGACACGTCTTCAACCACCTGCTGCCGGAGGAACCGACGGACTCGGGCGCCCCCGTCGTCTACCGCCAGATCTTCGACATGGGCAACGAGGAGGCCACCGACAGTTTCGTCCGCCACGCCTTGGAGCAGGTGCACGGCCACCGCATCGGCACATTCCTGCGTGAGATACAGCCCACAGCCCCACTCTACCGACAAATGCAGGCGGAATATCTCCGTTCGCAATCGGAAGGCGACTCCGCACGCGCACGCCTCGCACG
Organism: Bacteroidaceae bacterium; assembly: GCA_017444005.1. GTDB lineage: Bacteria > Bacteroidota > Bacteroidia > Bacteroidales > Bacteroidaceae > Physcousia. The sequence continues at coordinate 11,639 of JAFSXQ010000017.1, forward strand.
TATAAATATGGAACGCGCGCGATGGCGCTATCCGCACCCCACGGGCGACCGCTACATCTGGGTGAACCTGGCGGCGCAGCAGTTGACAGCCGTCGACACCGGGCGCGACACCCTGACGACCATGCGCATCTGCTGCGGCAGTTGGAGTCACAAGACCCCGCTGCTGCACAGCGCCATACGGACGGTGGAACTGAACCCCTACTGGGTCATCCCGCAGACCATCGTGCGCAAGGAAATCGTGCCGCGCCACACCGGCGACAGCGCCTATTTCGCCCGCAACAGTTACCGGGCCATCAACAAGGAGACCGGCGCCGAGGTCGATCCCGCCCGGCTCACGGCCAGCGACCTGCGCAGCGCCCGCTACACCATCCGCCAGGAGCGCGGGGCCGGCAACTCGCTGGGACGCATCATCTTCCGGTTCCCCAACAACTTCTCGGTCTACCTCCACGACACCAACAACCGCGGCGCCTTCCAGCGCGCCAATCGCTCCGTCAGCCACGGGTGCATCCGCGTGGAACGGCCGCTCGACCTGGCCCTCTTCTTCCTCGCCCCCGACGCGCCGCTGCTCACCGACCGCATCCGCATGGCCATCGACCTGCCGCCCGTCAGCCCCGAGGGACAGCGCTACCAGGAGCAACACCCCGACGCACGGCCGCTGTCGCGCTTCTCCTACGACGACGCCGTGCCCGTCTGGCTCGACTACTGGACCCTCTACCCCACCCCGCGGGGCGCACTGCAAGCGTTCGGCGACCCGTACGGCTACGACAAAGTCATCGAAAAAAAGTTGGACGAACTTTAAACCTTTCCGCACTTTCCCTGTCTAATCCTCCGAAAGATGAAAGATATCGACGAGAAACAACTCATCAGCCGCCTGCAGGACGACAACACCCGCGTTGCCGCCTTCACGACGCTTGTCGATACCTACAAGGAGGCGCTCTACTGGCAGATTCGCCGCATGGTCCTCAGCCACGACGATGCCGACGACGTGCTGCAGAACACGTTCATCAAGGCCTGGACGGGCCTCGACTCGTTCCGCGGCGACAGCAAACTCTCGACCTGGCTCTACCGCATTGCCACGAACGAGACGCTGAACTTCCTGGAACGCCAGCGCCGACCGGCCGTGAGCCTCGACGAGGAGGAGAGCCACGTGGCCCTGACCCTGCAGAGCGACCCCTACTTCGACGGCGACGAGACCCAGGCCCAGTTGCAGGAGGCCATCGGCCAACTGCCGGCCAAACAGCGACAGGTGTTCGTGATGAAGTACTACGACGACATGAAATACGAGGACATGAGCCAGGTGCTGGAGACCAGCGTAGGCGCACTGAAAGCCTCCTATCACCACGCCGTGAAAAAAATTTGCAACTTTTTTGACCAGTTGGATTAAACCTTTTGCGCAGCACACCATCTAATAGACAAAGAACAAAGGCCAGAAAGCCTGAAACCTAAGAAAAACAGAGATTTACACAATGATGACTCAAGAAGAAAAAAAGATTACCGAACTCGGCGGACAGCAAAATCCGTTTCGCGTCCCAGAGGGCTACTTCGAAGGCTTCAACGAGCGACTATTTGCCCGTCTGCCACAAACGAAGCAGGCCAAGGTTGTTTCCTTGAGGCGCAACCTATGGCGATACGCCGCTGCCATCGTCGTTGTGCTCGGTGTAGGCTCGGCACTGTACTGGAACCGCGGCATCGCCCCCACCCTCGCACTCAGCGAAGAGGCCGCACAGGAGCAATACTTCAACGACGCACTGGACTACGCTATGGTCGACAACATGGAGATTGCTGCTTACCTGACGGAGGCAGAGTGAGTTGAAAGTTGAGAGTTGAAAGTTGAAAGTTGAGAGTTATATGAAAAGACTAGTTACGATAATCGCAACCGTGATGCTGCTGGCACTGCCCGCAGTGGCGCAGAACGACAAACGGCCACGCTTCAACCCGGAGGAGTTCCGGGCCCGGTTGGAGGCCTACATCGCCCAGCACGCCTGCCTCACGCCCGGCGAATGCGAGAAGGTGTTCCCCATCTACCACGAGATGAAGGAAAAGCAGCGCGAACTGCAAAAGAAGGAGCATCAACTGAAGTACAGAACGCTGAAGCCAGAGGATGCAGAAAAGAATTATCAGGATGCTCTCACGCAGATAGCAGAACTGCACATAGAAGGCGCCAAAATTGAGAGCACGTACTACAAGAAGATGTGCAAGGCCGTATCACCCAAGAAAGTCTATGGCATCATCTTGGCCGAGGACGCCTTCCACCGCGACATGTTACAGCGATTTAACAAGCCACAAGACAAGAACAAACGTAAACCCTGAACTGAGAGACGAATAAATAAGGTAATTAGATTAGGAACCTCCCTACCTCCCAAAGTAAAAATTATATATGTTGCTTTGTTGTATTTCCTGGCTTTGGGGGGATTAGTCGAGGTTCCTTTTTCATGCCCTTTCCAACCCCTCACTACACAAACGGTCATTAAAACATAAATCCA
>JAFSXQ010000156.1 GCA_017444005.1 Bacteroidaceae bacterium
CGTTGATGACGACGTCGAACTCCCTGCCCACCCTTTGGTAGGCCTCGTAGCAGCGGTCGGTGCCGCTCCGGTGGTCCTGACGCGTCATGACGGCCCGTCCGCCAAAACGTTCAACACAAGCCTGAATGCGCTCGTCGTCGGTGGCCACGTAGACGTCGTCGAGGACCTGGCTCACCTGTTCATAGACACGCTGTATGACGGGCTTGCCTCCCAGCATGGCCAGTGGCTTTGCCGGGAAACGCGTCGAGGCGTATCGTGCGGGTATGATTGCTATAAACTTCACCAATTCTAATTCTTAATTCTTAACTCTTAATTCTTAATTCTCTAATAGTTCATCAGGTCGTTCATGGGCACGGCGGGAGTGCCGTCGGTGGTTTCTGCACCCACCATCTCGATGATTTCCTCGCCCGTGTCGCCATCGTCTACCAAACCTCCGCTACAGAGGTCAAAGCCCAAGGGGAAAACGAACTTCTCATCGGGCGAATAGGGCAGATTCTTGTCGGCAAACACTTTCTGCAGGAACAGGGCACAGATAGGCAGCGATGCGGCAGCACCCTGTCCGTAGGCCATGCTATTGAAGTGGATGTCGCGCTCTTCGCCGCCTACCCAGGCACCAAAGGTGAGCGAGGGGGTGTAACCCACGAACCATCCGTCGGAGTTGTCGTTCGTGGTTCCCGTCTTGCCTCCCATCTGGGCGTGGATGCCGTAGCGGTTGCGCATACGACTACCCGTACCGCCGTTCATCACGCCCTGCATCAGGTCTACCATCTTGAAGGCGGCATCCTCGCTCAGCACCTCACGCGTGTCGTTCTCGTCGCGCTCGTTCTTCCGGACTTGCAGCGAACTGACCTCGGCCAGCACATTGCCGTCACCGTCGGTAATTTTGGTGACGAAGACGGGTTGCACGCGGGTGCCGCCCTTGGGGAAGGTGGTGTAGGCGGTGACCATCTCCAGCACGCTCACCTCGCAGGGACCCAGCGAAAGGGCCAGCGAGGGCTCAATGCGACGGTTCTTGATGCCGAACTTATGCAGGTATTTCACGAAGAGGACGGGGTTCATGGAGTTCAGCAGGTAGGCCGAAATCCAGTTGTTCGACTGTGCGAGTCCCCACTTCAGGGTCACCATCTCGCCATATCGGGCGCGACTGCCGTTGCGCGGTGTCCAGTTGCCGTAGGTGCGCTGTTCGTTGGGTGCCAGGTCGCAGGGCGTCCAGCCGTTTTCCATCGCCATAGCGTAGAGGTAGGGTTTGATGGTCGAACCCACCTGGCGGCGTCCCTGACTGACCATATCGTACTGGAAGTGGGCATAGTCGAGACCGCCGACATAGGCCTTCACGTAGCCGCGATTGTTGTCGATGCACAGGAAGCCCGAGCGCAGGAAGCGCTTGTAGTAGCGGATGCTGTCCATCGGCGACATCAGGGTGTCCACCTCACCATTCGGGGTGTAGACGGTCATGTCGACGGGCGTAGCAAAGGCTTTGTCGATTTCCGTTTCGGAACAGCCGTCGGCCTTCATCTTTATATATCGCCCACTCTGGTGCTTGGCACGGGTCAGCAGGCGCTCGACGTCCTGTTCCGACACGCTGGCGCCGTAGGGTGCCTTCTTGGAGCCCCGGCGTTCCTTGTCGAAGGCAGGTTGCAGGGTGCCGACCACATGCTGGCGCATAGCCTCCTCGGCATACGTCTGCATGCGACTGTCGATGGCGGTGTATATCTTCAGGCCGTCCTGATAGAGGTCGTAGGGCTGTCCGGTCTTCTTGTTGATGTTCTTGTTGCACCAGCCGTAGAGCGGGTCGTTGACCCAGGCAAGGGAGTCCTCGTAGAACTTCTGTCCCTGCCACGAGGCATAGTTGTCGCGGTCGGGCTTCTTGGCCGTCAGGACGGTGCGCAGGTATTCGCGCAGGTAGGTGGCGTGACCGTCCTTGTGGTCCTGGCGATGGAAGTTCAGCGCGAGGGGCAGCGCCTTGCACGAGTCGGCCTCCTCAGCGGTCAGCCATCCGGCCTTCGTCATCTGGTCGAGCACCACATCGCGACGCCCCTGCGACTGTTCGGGCCGGCGCACGGGGTTGAAGAGCGAGGGGTTCTTGCACATGCCCACCAGCGTAGCACACTCGTTGATGTCCAGGTCGCGAGGTTCCTTGTTGAAGTAGGTCTTGGCCGCCGTCTTGATGCCCACGGCATTGTGCAGGAAATCGAAGTAGTTGAGGTACATCGTGATGATTTCCTCCTTCGTGTAGTAGCGTTCCAACTTGACGGCGATGACCCACTCGATGGGCTTCTGCATGGCACGTTCCCAGATGTTACCGGCCTTGGCGCTATAGAGTTGCTTGGCCAACTGCTGGGTGATGGTGCTGCCGCCGCCGGCCTGTTTCTGGCGCAGAACGACGCGCTTGACCATTGCACGCAGAATGGCACGGAAATCGATGCCGCTGTGCTCGAAGAAGCGTTCGTCCTCCGTGGCCACCAATGCCTCGACCAGTCGGGGCGAGAGGTCGTCGTAACTGACGAATATGCGGTTGGCACGACTGTAACTCCACGTTCCCAGCAGTACGCCATCGTCGGAAAGCACCTGGCTGGCATATTTGTCGACGGGGTTCTCCAGTTCCTGCAGGTCGGGCATGTAACCGATGGAACCGTTCTCGATGAGAGCAAACACCGCAACGATGGTTCCGACCACCCCGAAGAACAACACCCAAAGGGTTATCATCAATTTCTTACGCATCTGGCATCATATCATTTGAAGTGTACAAAGTTACGAAATAAAGTTGAAAGTTGAAAGTCGGAAGTTGAAAATTTACTATTTATAATAAGTATATGGCCTTAAGTATTGCATAAACGGACAAAATGAAGTATCTTTGGCACGCTAAAACTGTAAGCGTATGGAAAAACGTAGTCTTGTGACGATTGCCGACCACAGTCGCGAAAAGATAGAATACCTCATTCGGATGGCTCAGGAATTCGAGCGGCACCCCAACCGCCGCTTGCTCGAGGGCCGTGTCGTGGCCACCCTGTTCTTCGAACCCAGCACGCGCACACGCCTCTCCTTCGAGACGGCGGCCAACCGGCTTGGCGCGCGCGTCATTGGCTTTGCCGACCCGAAGGTGACCAGCGGCACGAAGGGTGAAACGCTGAAAGACACCATCATGATGGTCTCCAACTATGCCGACATCATAGTAATGCGCCACTACCTGGAGGGGGCCGCACGCTATGCCTCGGAGATTGCCCCCGTGCCCATCGTCAACGCCGGCGACGGTGCCAACCAGCATCCCTCGCAGACGATGCTCGACCTCTACACCATCTACCAGACGCAGGGCACGCTGGACGGCCTGGACATCTACCTCGTGGGCGACCTGAAGTACGGCCGCACGGTGCACTCGATGCTGAACGCCATGTACCACTTCGGCCCGACGTTCCACTTCATCGCGCCCGAGGAACTGGCCATGCCGGAGATGTACAAGCAGTTCTGCCGACAGCACGGCATCAAGTACGTGGAGCACACCGATTTCAACGCCGACGTCATCGCCGGGGCCGACATCCTCTACATGACCCGCGTGCAGCGCGAGCGATTCACCGACCTGATGGAGTACGAACGCGTGAAGGACCGCTATCTGCTGAAACTGGACATGCTCTCCAAGGCCCGGCCGAACATGAAGATACTGCACCCACTGCCCCGCGTGAACGAGATAGAGTACGCCATCGACGACAACCCCCACGCCTACTACTTCCAGCAGGCGCGCAACGGTCTCTATGCCCGCCAGGCACTCTTGTGCGACGCGCTGGGCATCACACTTGAGGACATCATAAATGATTCGACTATCATTGATTAAGTGCAAAGGATGGATAATTATGAATTGTGAATTATGAATTGAGAATTATGAAGAAACAACTCATGGTGGCCGCCATCGAAAACGGCACCGTCATCGACCACATACCGGCGCAGAAACTCTTCGCCGTGGTGAACCTGCTGCACCTCGACCAGATGACCTCGGCCGTGACCATCGGATACAACCTGCCCAGCGAGGGCATGGGCACGAAGAGCATCATCAAGATGGCCGACAAGTTCTTCACCGACGAGGAACTGAACCAGTTGGCCGTCGTCTGCCCCAACCTGACGCTGTGCATCATCCGCGACTACGACATCGTGGAGAAGCGCACCGTGGCCCTGCCCGACGAACTGCGCGGCATCGTGCGCTGCACCAACCCCAAGTGCATCACCAACAACGAGCCCATGCTGACCCACTTCCACACCGCAGGGCCTCACACCCTCCGCTGTCACTACTGCAACACGCTCGTCCCCCTGGACAAGGTGGAACTAGTGCCTAGGAAATCCTAGGTCGTCCTAGGTCGTCCTAGGTCGTCCTAGGAAATCCTATAAAAACCTATAACCCAAACAAAAATATGCGAAACGACGAAACCGTATTCAAACTGATCGAGGCCGAGCGCCAACGTCAGATGCGAGGCATCGAACTGATAGCCTCCGAGAACTATGTCAGCGACGAGGTGATGGAGGCCATGGGCTCCATCCTCACCAACAAATACGCCGAGGGCTACCCCGGCAAGCGCTACTACGGCGGTTGCCAGGTGGTGGACCAGGTGGAGCAACTGGCCATCGACCGCGTCTGCCAACTCTTCGGAGCCGAGTATGCCAACGTGCAGCCCCACTCCGGCGCGCAGGCCAATGCCGCCGTCTTCCTGGCCGTACTGGAACCGGGCGACACCTTCATGGGCCTCAACCTCGACCACGGAGGCCACCTCTCCCACGGCTCGCGCGTCAACACCAGCGGCATCCTCTATCGCCCCGTCGGCTATGACCTCGACAAGGAAA
>JAFSXQ010000157.1 GCA_017444005.1 Bacteroidaceae bacterium
CATCAAGAAACTCTGCCCGGGTGCCAATGTCGATGATGGTACACCCATCCACGGAGCCGAGGCCGCCAATGCTGACCGCCAGGCAAGAGAGATTGCAAATTTAGCAAAGAAATAGACCTCGGTTTAAATAAATGAGCAAGGTATTACTGATTAACGGGAAGTCCACACGCCAGGGGTTGTACGGCTACGGCCCTTGGCGTGGTGGCAGACGTGCTGGAGCAGAACGGCATAGAGACGGAGTCGATTCACGTGGGGCATAAGGATATTCGTGGATGCATCGGGTGTGGCAAGTGTCGTGAGTTGGGCAAGTGTGTATTTGATAAGGATAATTTTTCAAATCCACGTCGTTTTTGCCTGATACTATTTATTTGCTGCCTCCACCTCGCGGATGCAGTTCAGGGCATTCAGCGTGCGGGGATAGCCAATGAAGGGGAGGTTTGACGAGATGACAGCGATGAGGAAGTCCTTGTCGTTGCCCACGTGATAGTTGCCTGCAATGTGACCCTTCAACTGCGGTTCGCAACCGCCCTGGGCTGCAAGGAAGCAAAAGGTAATGAGTTCGCGGTACTTCATATCCAGACCCGTGCGGGTGTAGTAGTCGCCGAAGCAGTTGTCGGCCAGCCAGTAGTTGATGTGGCGGCTGTCCTCGGGTCCCGACTTCCAGAAGTCGCGCATCCCTTCGCCGAAGCACTCCACCTGTGCCTGAGTGCCAGCCTCACGGCGGTTCTCCTGCGTGGTCTGTGCCTGCGGGGGCAACGGCAGGGCGATGCCGCGTTGCTCGAATATCTCGTTGGTGGCCTTCAGAAAGGGGAATACGCGCCCGATGCCGAGATAAGCCGTGGCCTGATAGACGATTTCCTTCACCTCCACGGGCGTCACCCCCATGTTGAGTGCAGCGGGCAGCAGGGCACGGTATTCGTCAATGCCCTGACAGCCCAGCAGCGTGGCCAAATAGCAGATGAATCGTGTGCGGTCGTCGAGCCGGTTGCTGGTCTGCCGTATCACCTCGTCGAAGGCGAAGTTGTCAAACCGCTCAATAAACTCCGGGTCGGTACGCTTGAAGTCCGACTTGTAGCCGGGGAACATCCTTTCGTGGTATGCTTCGGCAGATGTTGTAATCTGTGGCGCTGCCGAACCATGCAGTTTATCGTATTCCTCATCCGTAACAGGCTCCAGCCAGGTGGTAGAGGAGCCTTCCTCAACCTTCGTCATGTAGGTGACGTGCTGCATCCATGAATCCTTGGCTGCTCCGTGCCAGTGCTTCGCTTCGGCAGGGGTGGCAACCACTACGCCAGGGCGCAGTTCCACAGGCTGCTTCCCTTCCTCGACATACCAGCCACGACCGGCCACGCAGACCAGCACCTGCACCGACTTGTGGTGGATGTGCCAGTTGTTGCGGCAGCGCGGCTCAAATGTCACATTCATCGGGCCGCCGTTCTCCGTGTCAAGCGCAGCCAGATAACTTTTACCCGTGAAATACTTGGCAAAGGCAGTGTTCAAATCGCCCTTCGGCCAAACATTGAAATCTACTTCCTGTATCATATTATCTTGCTTAATTTCTTGTGCATCAGCGCCGATGCTGAGCATCAGGGCGAGTGCTGTCAGAATGGTTTTCATATGTGTTTAGTGCGTTGCTTTAAGATACTGAAGGTCGCCGTACCAATAACTGGCGGTGCAGCCACCGTCGATGAGCAGGTCGGCACCGCTGATGAAGCGGCCACGGGAGGACATCAGGAACTCGGCCAGGTCGCCCACCTCGTCAGGCGTTCCGGCACGACGGGCGGGCATGCCCTCAATCATCTTCAGATAGCCGTCCTTGCGCGGGCCGTGCAGCTCGTCGTTGGCCAGCGGGGTGATGATGATGCCAGGCGAGATGCTGTTGATGGTGGCACCGCGACGGCCCCAACGGGTGGCCTCGTACATCACGCGCAGAACGTTGCAGCGCTTCGAATACTGATAGGCTTTCAGCGTGTCGTCGATAGCCTTGATGAACGGGATCTCCAGCAACTCGTCGCACGGCGTCATAGCCATCGCATCGTTCTCCTCCTGCGGCAGTGCGGGCAGACGGTGACCGCTCTGCGACGAGATGATGATGCCGCTGCCACCCTCGGCGATGACCTTTCCGAACTCCTCCATCAGCACGCTCGTGCCGTAGAGATCGACTTGCAGGATGTGCTTCACGGGAGCCTGCGACGGCGATACGC
>JAFSXQ010000158.1 GCA_017444005.1 Bacteroidaceae bacterium
ACGGCGAAGCCTACCATGTCCAGGACAGAATCCGCGCCTGAAACGCCCGAAAGAGTGAAATATCCCTCAAAAATTTGTTTTGTTAAATTATATTTTATACTTTTGAGGCGATTTATTAAATGGCATTTTATAAAAATAGCACTTATAGACAGATGAGCATAGCAAGGAATACATTGAAGCAGGTACTGCTTGACAACCAAAAGGACGTGGAGCGGTACGACATCTTCCCCCGTCATTACGACCTCGACAGTTTCCCGCTGATGATTTTCGTTGGGGTAAGACGTTCAGGCAAGTCTTTCCTACTCTTCCAGAAGATGCGACAACTGCTGGCTGAGGGCAAGGGATGGGACGAGATGCTCTATCTGGACTTTGAAGACACCCGCTTGGAAGGGTTCACGGCCGACGACTTCAACCTGATACTGGAGTGCCATCAGGAGATGTACGGCAAACGCCCCATGCTGTTTCTTGACGAAATACAGAACGTGGACGGCTGGCAGAAGTTCGCCCGTAACCTGGCAGACAAGAAATACAGCGTATTCATCACAGGCTCGAATGCCAAGATGCTGTCGAAGGAAATCATGGCGGCCTTGGGGGGGCGCTACCTGCCAGTAGAAGTCTATCCGTTCAGGTTTAAGGAATACCTCTCTTATACCGGTGTGCCCTACGACGATTTGGCCCTGACGGGCACCGAATCAAAGGCTCGGTTTATGAAGGCTTACGGTGAGTTCTTTACTTGGGGAGGCCTGCCTGAGTCCATCAACCTGCCAGTAAAACGAAACTATCTGTCGAGCATATTCCAAAAGATATACCTTGGCGACATCGTACAGCGTAACGGGATCTCCAATCCGCGTCTGCTTCAGTTGATGATTAAAAAGGTGGCCGAAAGCGTGATGCAGCCCGTATCATACAATCGCATCTCGAAGATTCTTTCCAGTGTATCGGGCAAGATTAGTGTCCCCACAGTGTCGAACTATATCAGTTTTTCCGAGGATGCCTGGCTGCTGCTGCGTCTGAGAAATATCGCATCATCATTCAGCGACAAGGAGAGCATCTGTAAGTACTACTTCATCGACAATGGCCTGCTGACGCTTCAGTTGCTGAACAGTGAGACCATCCTGCTTGAAAATCTGGTAGCCCTGTCCCTGTTCCGCAAGTATGGGCACGACGAGGATAACGAGCGAGTTTTCTTCTATAATACCAATGTCGAAGTGGATTTCTATGTACCTGAGGACGAACTGGCTATACAGGTGTCGTATTCTATAGCCGACCCTGAAACAGAGAAAAGGGAAAAGGAACCATTGGAGAAACTGCCTAATATGCATCCCTGTCGCAGGCGCATTATCATCACCTATGACGAAGAAGGTACACTGACTGATAAGAATGGGAGCATAGAGGTGATTCCATGCTGGAAGTGGTTGTTGGAAATTGAGGCTATAGACTAAATCAGCAAAACCATCACCGTCATCACCTGTCGTCACCCGAACCGTCACCCCAATAACCGCCACACCGTCAAACCCTTACACCGAAAGGTGATGGTTTGACGGTTTTTTCGGGGAAAAATCAAATGATGTAATGCGCATAATGCTACTTTTTATCAGAAATGCAAAAAAAGCGGCTTTTGCTTGGCCGATTCGCCAAAAAAGTGTTTCTTTGCAGGCACAAAGTAATAGTACCGAACTATGAAACGACATGTTTTGCTTCTGCTTACGAGCATGTTACCGGCTTTTCTGCTGGCGCAAAAGATGTGTCGGCTTACGCTGAACGACGGCCTGGCCGGCCTGTCGGTGACGAGCCTGGCCGAGGACCCCTCGGGCAAGATGTGGCTGACGACGAGCAACGGAGTGAGCCTGTACAACGGAACAACGCTGAAGAACTATGCCATCCCGCCCACCGAGGAGGGTCTGCCCACGTTCTGCCACGAGGCGACGCTGGACAAACGGGGGAACGTGTGGCTGGCCACGAAGGGCGGCGTCTACCGCCTGCGACGCGGCGACGACGAGTTCCGGCGCGTGGCAACCGACATCCGGCTGGCTGAGTGCATACTGTGCGACGGCGACCGGGTGTACGTAGGCAATCCGCAGGGACTGCACGTCATCGACGCCAAGGGCAATGTGCAGACGGTGGACATCTCCGCCGGTCAGGTGCACGACAACATGTCGGTACGCTGCCTGCGACAGACCGATGCCGCGCTGTGGCTCTCGATGCGTACGGGGCTGGTGCGCATCGACAAACGCACGTCCCAGCCCGTCTTCTACCCGCTCTTCACCCCTTCAGGATTGAGCCGCTTCGACATCGTGGGCAGCCGCCTGTTCGTGGGCACGAAGAACAACGGACTCTATCTGCTGCATCCGGCCACGGGTGAGTCGCAGAGGGTGGATGCCGTGTCGAACACCATCAACGACGTGCGCGCCCTGCCCGACGGAACGGTTGCCGTGGCCACGGACGGTAGCGGAGCCTACCTGCTGGACGTGTCGCGCGAGGATGCCCTGCCCACCGTCGTGCACCGGCTGACAACGGAGAACGGACTGCTCCCGACCGACGAGGCCTACACCTACCTGCGCACGGCGGACGGCGTCGACTGGGTGGGTATGTTCCAGACGGGACTGGTACACTCCGAGTTCCGCTACGACCTGTTCGCCCCCTACGAATGCGGGACGTTCAGCACGCGGGGCATGAAGATTTCCGTAGCGCTGGCCGACTCGTCGAAGTGGCTGGTGGCCGTGCATGGCGGCCTGTGGCTGATTGACGAGGAGAGCCAGAGCAACCGCTTCTTCGACACCGGCGCCCTGCGGGCCATGAACATCATACTGCTCTATAAGTACGCAGGCGACTATTACATCGGCTCGTTCGACGGCGGCCTGCTCCGCCTGGATGCCCGCACTTGGCAGTTAAGCCGGCTGCCCGACTGTCCGCCCCTGGAGTATGCCACCATATCGGGGATGGCCACCGACAGCGGGGGCCGCCTGTGGGTGACCTCGAGCGAGGGCCTCTTCATCACCGACGGCCGCACGGTGCTGCGCCGCTTCACCGAACAGAACTCGTCGCTGCCCCGCAGCCTCAGCAACATCTGTTTCGACCAGCACGGCAACGGATGGATAGGCTACGTAGGCGGCCTGTGCCGTCTGGCCCGAGGCACCACAGCCCTGCAGACCGACAACTTCCCGGAGGGCTTCTTCAACCGCGCTCCCCGCCTGAAACTGGCCAGCCGGGGCGACACCATCTATGCTTGGTCGCCCACGCACGTCTATCGCACCAATTCCGCGATGACCGACTTCGGCGAGGTGCCCCTGCCTGCGGGCATACTGGAGGAGAAGTGCTACGAATTCCTGCCCGTGGCCGACGGCGTGCAATACCTGGTGACCGAGAAAGGTCTCTTCCGCGTAAGCGGCGAGGGGACGGTGGTCCGCCACTTCTCGCCCCTGACGGGCCTGACGGGACAGATAACCAACACGGCATCGCTCGGCACCGACGGGCGGCGGCTGTGGGTGGGCACCACCGAGGGCCTGATGATGGCCCGGCTGGCGGCACTGGACAGGGACACGGTGAGCCTGGTGTCCCACGCCATCGAGGCCGACTTCGTGGTGCTGGGGACTCGGGCCCTGTCGAAGGGCGAGATGATGCAGGTCAACGACAGCCACACGCTGTGGAACACGTGGCACTGGGGCAGTCAGCAACTGGTGTTCAAACCCGTGCGCCTCGACTACGGATGCCACACGGGCGGCTTCTACGAATACCGCACCGACAACCGCCCCTGGACACTCTCGCCCTTGGGCGAAGCCTGCACCATCAATGACCTCTCGCTGGGGCGCCATACGCTGGAGATACGCATGCCCGGTATGGAGAGCACCAGCGTCCGCTACACCATCTACGTGCGGCCCGCCGTGGCTGTCTACATCGAGTTGGGACTGCTGCTCGTCGGACTCGGCCTGTTCGTGTGGTGGTATCGCTGGCGGCGCAACACGAAGTTGCTGCTCACCGAGCACAAGGAGACGGAGGAGGCCCTGATAGCGGAAATCCGCAGCCTGCCCGTCGTCGAAGAGGAGAAGCCGTCCACCAAATACGCCAAGTGGCGCACCAGCGACGAAGACCTGGCACGCCTGTTCGGGCAGATGGACGAATACGTGCGGGCGAACAAGCCCTACCTGGACAAGGATTCGAAGATGAGCGACATAGCCACGGCCATCGGTTGTTCTCCCAGCCAGTTGAGCCAGGTGTTCACGCTCTACGTGAAGGAGCCCTACTACGACTACATCAACCGCTTCCGCCTGGAGGAGTTCAAGCGACTGATTGCCGAAGGACGCCACCGCCAGTTCACCATCACGGCACTGAGCGAGCAGTGCGGGTTCAAGAAGACGTCGTTCTTCTCCACCTTCCGCAAGATAGAGGGCACCACGCCCACGGAGTGGATACAGAAGGGGGACGTATCCGTCTGACCGGCACATCCCCCTTTTTTCCAAATGAAAACAAACTAACCTGTTTTTTTACTTAACGACTATCTTCTTGCCGTTGCGGATGTAGAGACCCTTGGACCGTTTACCATTTACCATTTGGCGTCCGCTGAGGTCGTAATAATTTTCCATTTTCAATTTTCCATTTTCAATTTCACCGATGCCGGTCGTACCAAAGTCGACGGACAGGCGTGCAGCGACAGCCTCTGCGGTCAGATAGGCGCGGTTGGCCTCGACGTAGTTCGACGAGCCATCGGCCTTGCGGAAGGCCAGTTCGCCGTCCTTCACCGTCAGTATGTAGGCTCCGGCGGGCACCAGCGTCTTCTGGTAAACACCATTCAGTGCACCGCTCTTTGCCGATTCGGCCTTTTTCCAGATGCTTGCACCCTCGAAGGAGTAGTTGCCCTTAGCAGCCACCACCAGCACGGGGGTGTTGGCCTCCAGCGTGCCCGTGACGGACGTGGCGTGTGCCACAGCCTCGCCTGTCGTGTGGCTGAGCGAGTACACCTCCACGCCCTCGGGAATCAGTGCATCGAAGGGCAGCACCAGTGTGGCAGCACCAGCCTCACCGACGGCGAGCGTGTAACTGTAGTCGGCAGCGTCGGTGGACATGAACATCAGCGTGCCGAAGCCCAGTTCGTCGGTAGAACTGCTCTCAGCCTCGCCGTAGGCATTCTGGCGACGAGCCCACTCGGCCCATTGCTGGCAGTAACGTGCCGACTGTCCGGTGCTACGGGCATAGGCATAGAATAGTTCCCACGAGGGGCGCACGGTGCCGCGGGCATCACTCGACAGGCTGCTGTGGCTGTATTCGCCGTTGCTGTACGCGGTAAAGGGGACATTGTCGTAGACGAAGCCACCCTCGTCGTTCTTCAAGTTGTACTTGCCCACGTACTCGGCCATAGGCAGAGCATTGTAGGTGTCGAAGAGATTGGTGCCCTGGCTCCATGCCATCTGGCAGAAGGCACCCAGCAGGGTGACGTCGAGCGTGGCATGGCCCTGGTCGCGTCCACTCTCCTGGCACTGTGCCAGCGTTTCATCGCTATCAGGATCAGTGTGAATAGCCGTGATGAGATTCGAGCCACTGCCCATGCCATTGCCCGAGGTAACATAGTCCAGAGCATACTGAGCCAGTGTGGCATCGTCGCAAAGCACGCCTACGGAGTACATGGCCGTCAGGGCAGCCAGATCCCAGTTGGCCCAGTAGTGCGTAGCATTCTCGTCGTTATGATGGTTCTCGAGGAAGAGGATGGCCACGTCGGCAAACGTCTGGCGAATCCACGTCTGGAACTTCTGGAAGTCGGCGGCCTGCCAACCGCTATAGTCGCGAAGCAGTTCGGCAGCATTGGCAAACTGATATGCCTGGATGCACATCAGATACTCGTTGGGGTCGGGAATATTGTTGTTGTATCCCTTCAGTAGCAGGAATCCCTTGTTCGTAGTAGCCCATTTGTTGAGGATGTTGACAGCAGCATTGGCGGCAGCAGTACTGCTCTTCAACTGGTAGCGCAGGGCCAGTTCGTAGGCCAGACGGGCATCGGTGGCCGCACGGGTGAAGTTGCTGTAGTCGCCGTAGGTGCTCTCCCAGTTCGACTGATCCATACGCTTCAGATACTCTACGGCACCGGCAGC
>JAFSXQ010000159.1 GCA_017444005.1 Bacteroidaceae bacterium
ATGCCACCAGTGGTCGTAGTAGCGGACCAGGGCGCGTCCGACGGAGTCGGAGGTGAAGGCGGAGTCGTGCAGGTTCATCCATTCGGCCTGCTCCAGCATGTGGCGCATGCGGCCGGCCCGCCCGCAGGAGGCGAGCAGGAGCACTGCGGCAATGCCTACAATGTGTGGCCATATAGATTTCATATATACAGCGGTGCAATCAGGTAGGCGGACACGCAGACGTGCATGGGACTATCCCAGTTCGAAGCCCTGGAACGGGGCCGTCGGAGGCTCGGGGGCTGCTGTGGCGGCTGCCGGTTCGCTGGCCGTGGCGGGCTCTGCGGGAGCGACGCTGGCGGCCGGTTGGGCGGACTGCTCAGTGGCCGGCTGCGCTTCGGTGACGGGTTCGTTGATGCTGCGGATTTGTGCCAGTTCCTCTTTCGTGCGACGGAAGGTGGGTGTCTCCTCCACGCGGGCAATGATGTCCTCGTTGTCGAGGTCGGACGGGGAGAAGACGAATATCTGCCGGCGCCGGCGCGTCGTGGGCTTCCCGGCATCGTGGTAGTAGAGGCCGGCCAGGGTGTCGAGGCGTTCCTGGCGTTCGCGGTCCTCCTCGGACATCTGCTTTTCGCGCGTCTCTATGATGTCTGGCATGCCCGGCACGTTCTTCAGTCCGAAACCCGTTGCCAGCAGGGTAATCTTGATCTTGCTGCCCAGGGCCGGGTCGGTGGCCATACCCCACTTGACCTCGACGTCCTTGGAGAACTTGCTCATGAAGTTGTGCACCTCGTTCATCTCCTCCATGGTGAACTGCTGGCTCTCTTCGGCATCGCTGAAGTTGATGTTCAGCAGCACCTTCTTGGAGTTGAAGATGTCGTTGTTGTTCAGCAGGGGCGACTTGATGGCCTCGTCGATGGCCTTGCTGACACGGTTCTCGCCTTCGCCGAATCCGGTCGACATCAGGGCCACGCCGCCGTTCTCCAGGACGGTCTTCACATCCTGGAAGTCGAGGTTGATGCGACCGCGCATGGTGATGATTTCGGCTATGGAACGTGCGGCCACGGTCAGGGTGTCGTCGGCGCGGGCAAAGGCGTTGATGACGGTGAGTTCGGGATAGATTTCGCGCAGCCGTTCGTTGTTGATGACCAGCAGGGCGTCGACGTGCTTCTTTATCTCCTCCACGCCGGCCAGGGCCTGGTCGATCTTCATGCGGCCCTCGAAGCGGAAGGGTATGGTGACGATGCCCACCGTCAGTATGCCGCGCTCCTTGGCGCACTGGGCGATGATGGGGGCCGCGCCGGTGCCCGTGCCGCCGCCCATGCCGGCGGTGATGAACACCATCTTGGTGCCGTCGCTGAGCATGTTGTTGATTTCATCGATGCTCTCCAGGGCTGCGGCCTTGGCGCGCTCGGGGCGGTTGCCGGCTCCCAGTCCCTCGGTGCCCAGTTGCAGGATGGTGGGCACGGGGCTGTCCTCCAGTGCCTTGCGGTCGGTGTTGCAAAGTACGTAGGTGACATCGTGGATGCCCTCGTTGAACATGTGATTGACGGCGTTGCCACCGCCACCTCCCACGCCAATCACCTTGATGATGCTGGGATTGTTCACTTGCTTCATGTTTGTGAACTCGATTCCTCCGTCGAATCCGAACATATCGTTTTTCTCGTTCATAACTGTATCGTGATTTACGTGGTTAGTATTCAATCGTCACTCTCTTCCTCGAAGATCCGGCCCAGGACCTGGGTCAGGCGTTTCCAGCGCGAGGGTCCCTTCGGTTTTTCTACTACGGGTTCGGGCTGTTCGGCAGATTTGACTTCGGGCTTGGCCGGTTCCTCCGGCTGTTCGACAACGGGCTCGGCGACCTCTTCTTCGGGCTCGGGCTCGCTGGCGCAGTTCGAGTCGCCGTGCATGAGCAGCGCAATCAGGGTGTCGATGCTGATGCCCTGGGGCGTTGTCACCCCATCGCTCACGTCGACCGTGGTGATTAAGGACTTGGCCATCTTCACCTTCTGGAATTGGGTGTAGTGCTTGATGGCTTCGGGCATGTCCTTGAGTTGTGCGGCTCCGCCGGTGGTGATGATGCCGGAAAGCAGTTTGTCGCTCACCCGCTCGATCTGGTGCCAAATGTTCTGGATGATTTCTTCCTCGCGGGCGCCGATGATGTTCTGCAGTTCGTTTTCCGAAATCTTGCGGTCGTTGCTGATGGGGATCTGCTGCGGATTGTCGCTCTCGGCGGCCACGTAGGCCACGCCCGATTTGCGTTTCAGGCTTTCTGCTTCCTCGAAGTCCATCTGATGGGTCAGGACCAGGTCGTTGGTGATGTTGTTACCTCCGAGAGGTATGACTACGAGATGGCGCAGCAGGTTGCCGTTGTACACGGCCACGGTGGTGGTGCCGGCACCGAAGTCGACCATGGCGCAGCCCGAGCGCTTCTCGTTGTCGCTGAGCAGGACATCGGCCAAGGCCAGGGGCGAGATGAACAGGTCGGCAACTTCGATTTCGGCCATGCGCATGCATTTGTTGATGTTCTCCAGCAGCGTGTTCCGGGCTACGACGTTCATGAAGCGGGCCTCGATCTGGTCGCTCTGGATGCCGACGGGGTCGGTAACGATGCGGTTGCCCACCATGTATTCCTGAGGTACTACCTCCAGAATCTGTGAGTCGGTGTACTGTGTGGCACGGTTGTTGTCCATGAGGTTGTCCACCAGTTCGGGTGTGATTTTCACCTTGGTCTCCAGACCGCGCGAAACGATGTTCCCGGCTGTGTGGAGCGACTGTCCGCCCACTCCGACGTAGGCGCGTTGGATGTGTATGCCCAGGCTGTCGTTCAGGCGGCGTGTGACGTTGGTGATGGCCTGTGTCGTCTTGTCGATGTTGTAGATGACGCCTCGCTGGATGGCGTCGGTAACTCTCTCGTGTTCGATTCCGAGAACCTGGATGCTGCCGTCGGCCTTCTTCCTGCCGGCGATGGCACGAATGGCGGATGTCCCGAATTCAAGAGCCACAATGATTTCTTTCTCTGCTCCCATAACTGTATAGTTTTTATTGTTTTATTTCGTGCAAATGACTTGGTCTTTATAGATGGCGTTGATGATGCGGTACTTGTTCCAGCCCACCTTGGGCATGGCTTTCTCGTAGAACAGGCGTACGCGAGCCAACTTCTCCTCCAGGTCTTTCGGCTCGCCCAGCAGGATGCGCTGCCCGCTGTAGCGCGGTATTATCTCCACCCATCCCTTTTCGTCGATGACTATCTGCTGGGCCTGGTCGCGCCAGTATTCGTCGTCTTGCAGCAGTCTGCCCAGGGTCAGCAGGCGGGTGCCGGCCATCTTGCGTGTGACATGCCCGGTGACGATGGGCAGGTCGGCGGCAATGCCTCCGGCGGGCATGACGAACCCTTGTGTGCTGACGTAGAACTCGTCGCCGTCCTGCGCAAAGGCGTGTAGCAGGGGATGGCGTGGCGTCACGCGGATGCACAACTTGCCCGATGCCGTGTGGTAGCAAGTCACGGTGTCGATGTAGGGGCTTGCCGAGAGGCGTTCGGTGATGCTGCCCATGTCGACGTCGGCCAGTATTTCCCCTTTGGGCGAGAACTCGTTCTTTGCCAGCAGTTGTTCCACCATCGGCTGGTCGATGAGGCTAATCTGGCCAGAGTCAGTAAACGTGTACTCTACACCCGTGCACACCATTTCCTGTGTGGGGCGGCTCACCTTGATCAGGGCAAATACGAGGTAGCCCAGTGTGGCCAGCAGAAGGAGGGATTTCAGAAGGGTCTTTATCATTTACGATTTACCATTTACGATTTATTTAGCAATTTAGCAATTTGGCACGTTTGGCGCAGCCTAACTTTCAACTTTCAACTCTCAACTCTCAACTCTCAACTTTCAATTTTCAATTTTCAACTTTCAACTCCCTTGAGTATTTCGGTTATCTGGTCGGCATAGTCCTCGATGTCGCCTGCGCCCATAGTGATGAGTACGTCGAAGTCGCCCCGCCGTACGACGTCGGGAATCTGCTGTTTCGTGATGACTTCCTTCTTGATGCCCGGGCGGAGATGGTCGCAGATGAGTTGGCTGGTTACGCCCGGTATGGGCAGTTCGCGGGCCGGATAGATGTCGACCAGGGTGACATCGTCGAGCACCGACAGCGCATCGGCAAACTCGCGGTAGAAGTCGCGCGTGCGGCTGTAGAGGTGGGGCTGGAAGATGACCTTCACGCGACGGCCTTCGTAGAGTTGGCGTATGCTGAGCAGGCTCTGGCGAATCTCTTCGGGATGGTGGGCATAGTCGCTGATGTAGGCCATGTGCGGGGTGCGGATGTGGAAGTCGAAGCGCCGGTCGACGCCCTTGAACGAGGCCATGCCCTGACGGATTTCTTCTTCCGTGGCTCCGGCCAGTTGGGCCAGGGCTATGGCTGCGATGCCGTTTTCGATGTTGATGGTTACGGGCACACCGAGTTGTATGTCCTTGATGTTGCCCAGGGGGGATACGAGGTCGAAACTGATTTCTCCGTTACCGATCTTGATGTTCTCGGCATGGAAGTCTCCCTCCGTCTGGCTATAACTGTAGATGGTTACCCCTGTCTGTACGCGGGGCTTCATCTTCAGCCCGGTGTGCTGTATCAGGCAACCGCCCTCCTGGATGAGCGAGGTGTAGTGGCTGAAACTTTCGAGGTAGGCCTCCTCGGTGCCATAGATGTCGAGGTGGTCGGCATCGGTGGCGGTGACGACCGTTGCCCAGGGGGTGAGCCAGTGGAACGAGCGGTCGAACTCGTCGGCCTCGATAACCACGAAGGGACTCTTCTCGTTCAGCAGGTAGTTGGTGCCGTAGTTCTTCGTGATGCCCCCCAGGAAGGCATTGCAGCCCACGTGGCTCTGATGGAGCAGATGGGCGGCCATCGAACTGGTGGTCGTCTTGCCGTGTGTGCCGGCCACGCACAATCCGCGCAGGGCCTGTGTGAGCGTTCCCAGCACCTGGGCGCGCTTTTGCAATTCAAAACCATTGCGCTGGAAGTACTGCAACTCGCTGTGTTCGGCTGGAATGGCCGGGGTATATACCACGAGGCACGAACTGGGGTCGAGGCATTCGGTGGGGATGAGGCCGATGTTCTCTTCGTAGTGGATGTGTGCACCCTCCCCGGACAACTGCCGGGTCAGGTCGCTGGGGGTGCGGTCGTATCCGCCTACGGTGAGGCCGCTGTTGAGGAAATACCGGGCGATGGCACTCATGCCGATGCCGCCTATGCCTACGAAATATACTGCTTTTATCTGATTTGCATCCATATTAACTTCCAATTTTCAATCTTCAATCTTCAATTTTCAACTTTCAACTCTCCCAGCCAGTTTCAGCACCTCCTGTGCAATGACCTTGGCCGAGTCCTTATAGGCCATTTGGTAGGCATTGCTGCCCAGTGTCTTTAAGCGGTCGACCTGCTTCACGGTCTCCAGTGCCAACGGGATGAGCCTTTCGCGAGCCTCGGCATCGCGTACCATGATGGCCGCGTCTTTCTTGACGAGTGCCATGGCGTTGCAGGTCTGATGGTCCTCTGCTACGTTGGGCGAGGGCACCAGTATGGAGGCTTTGCCCAGGAGGCAGAGCTCGCTGATGCTGCTGGCTCCGGCGCGTGAGATGACCAGGTCGGATGCTTTGTAGGCCTGGTCCATGCGGGCAATGAAGTCGGTGACGTACAGGTTGTCGGGCTTGCCCGCTTTGGCCAGCCGCTCCTGTATCTCCTTGTGATAGTATCCGCCGGTCTGCCAGATGAACTGGACACGCGACTGGCGTATCTGGTCCAGATTCTGCAGCACGCTTTCGTTCATGGTGCGTGCCCCCAGGCTGCCGCCAATGATGAGCACCGTGGGCAGGTCGGGTTCCAGACCGAAGATGGCCGTTGCCTCCGTCTTGGTCAGGTTCGGGTCGAGCAGTCCCTGCCGGACAGGGTTGCCCGTGAGCAGGATGTTCTCCTTGGGGAAGAAGCGTTCCATGCCTTCGTAGGCAACGCATATCTTTTTAGCCTTCCGGGCCAGGGTCTTGTTGGTGAGGCCGGCGTATGAGTTCTGCTCCTGGATGAGGCAGGGGATGCCCAGTTCGTATGCCGCATTCAGGGTGGCGCTGCTGGCATATCCGCCTACGCCCACGGCCACTTGGGGATTGAACTTGCGCAGGGTTTGCTTGGCCAGTCGCTTGCTGCGTATGAAGTCAATCAAGACACCGATGTTGGCCGGTTTCCACAACGGACGAATCAGGCCGCGAATGGGCAGGCCCACTATCTGATACCCTGCTGCGGGTACGCGCTGCATCTCCATGCGGCCCTCGGCACCGACGAACAGGATTTCGGCCTTCGGTTCTATGGCGCGTATGGCATTGGCAATGCTGATAGCCGGGAAGATATGTCCGCCCGTTCCTCCTCCGCTGATGACTATTTTCGGTTCACTCATTGTTGTTCGTATCGTTTTTCAGGTTAGACTTCTGTTGGTTCTTCGTCGGAATCGGTTCCGATGGCAACCGCTCCCGCGTCCTCCGCGGCCTCGCCCTTTGCAGGGGTGGCGACGGTATATTGTTCCAGTTGCTTGGCTGTGTGGCTCACGCTCAGTATCATGCCGATGTAGGCACAGGTGATGAAGGTGGACGTGCCGCCTTTCGACACCAGAGGGAGGGGCTGACCCGTTACGGGCATGGCACCCACGGATACGGCCATGTTGACCATGGCCTGCACCACGAGCATCAGCGAGAGGCCCATGACGAGGTAGGCCGGGAAGCGGTTCTTGCACCGTTCGGCAATGCGCATGGCCCGGTAGAGCAGTAGCAGATACATGAACATGACAAATATGCCGCCTTCGATGCCGCCCTCCTCGATGATGATGGCGTAGATGAAGTCGGAAACGGCGTGTGGCAGGAAGTCGCGCTGCACGCTCTGCCCGGGGCCCTTGCCTACGATGTTGCACGTGGCCACGGCTATGCGTGCGTGGGTCACCTGCACGTTGTCGTGTATGTTGTAGTCCTTCGGGTCGGGGGGCAGTTCGCTGCCTTTCTTGATGCGCTTCGACCATGTGCTGAAGCGGTGCAGCATGGGCAGTTCGCTAATCTGTTCGGCCGTTTGCTGCGGCACGAGTTTCAGCGTCAGGTAGCCCGTGGTGCCAGCCAGCAGGATGCCGACGACGATGAGCAGAAGCCAGCGCTTCGGTCCCTGTGCAAACCACGTCATCAGGAGCATGACGATGAAGATGATGCCGGCGGTGGAGAAGTTCTCGCCTACGATGAGCAGGCACACGATGGCCGTCAGTCCGGCCACCCACTTAAAGGCCAGCATCGATGCCCCGCCTGTCTTCTTGTCGCGGAAGGTGGCCAAGAGCATCGCAACAGTCCCCACCAGGGTGAGTTTGGCAAACTCGGACGGCTGGATGGTGATGCCGGCGATGTGAAGCCAGCGGGCAGCGCCGTTGACGCGCCCCATGAACAGTACGGCCGTAAGCAGGATGAACGACAGCATGAGCCCCAGCACGCTCAGGAACTTGAACGACGTACAGGGCATCTTGTGCACCACCCAGGTGATGAACAGGCCGACGATGATGAACGAGGCATGCTCCACCACAGGGCGCCAGAAGTGGACCGATGCGCCATAGGTCATGCGGCTGGAGGCGCTGTACACCTCCACGATGGATATCATGCACAGGGCCAGCAGTATCATCCACACGACGCTGTCGCCTTGCAGAAAACTTTCCTTATTCAGTTTTATATTGGGCAGTGTCATCTTCTTTCAATTATCAACTTTCAATTTTCAACTTTCAACTCTCAACTCTCAACTCTCAACTTTCAACTTTCAATTTGTATTCGCGTACGAGAGCCTTGAACTGCTCGCCACGGTCTTCCATGTTCTTGAAAAGGTCGAAACTGGCGCAGCAGGGGCTCAGCAGAACGCAGTCGCCCGGACGGGCCATGTCGGTGCAGGCCCGTACGCAGTCCTTCATCGAGTGGGTGTCGCGGACGGGCAGCCCCAACGGGTCGAAGGCGTCGTGCAACTTCCGGTTGTCGGCACCCAGGTACACCAGTCCGGCACACTTCTTGCGCACAATGTCGAAGAGCGTAGCGTAGTCGTTGCCCTTGTCCTTGCCGCCTACGATGAGTATGGTGGGACGTTCCATTGCCTGCAGGGCCACATAGCAGGCATCCACGTTCGTGGCCTTCGAGTCGTTGATGAAGAGCACACCGTTGCACTCCTCGACACGCTCCAGACGGTGCTCCACACCGGGGAACTCGACGAGGCACTGGCGAATGAGCGGGTCGTCGACTCCCACGGCCCGTGTGGCCAGATAGGCAGCCAGGGCGTTGCGCTTGTTGTGCTGGCCCATCTGTGAGAACTTCAGCCCCAGGCGTTCGAAGTCGTTGTCCTCGAAAGGCATCAGCGTGGGGTTGCCGGCATGTGCCGGACGCGACGACGGGGTAGGCTTCGGGGCATATCCTTCGCGACGTTTCCTGAGTTCTTCCTCGATGTGCTCGTCCTGCCGCCAGTAGACGAAGGTGTCCTCCGGCCGTTGGTTCTGCAGGATGCGCATCTTCGAGTCGGTGTAGTTCTGCATCCGGAACTCGTAGCGGTCTAGATGGTCGGGCGTGATGTTCATCAGTACGGCAATGTCGGCGCGGAACTGGAACATGTTGTCCAACTGGAACGAACTGACCTCCAGTACGTACCAGTCGTGGTCGCCCTCGGCCACCTGCAGGGCAAAGGAACGCCCGATGTTGCCTGCCAGACCGACGTCTACGCCCCAACGCTGCATGATGTAGTAGATGAGGCTCGTCGTGGTGGTCTTGCCGTTGGAGCCGGTGATGCAGATGCAGCGTCCCCGGCTGTAGGGCTTGGCAAACTCCAGTTCCGAGAGGATGGGCGTCCCTTGTGCTATCAGTTTCTGCACCAGTGGAGCCGTGTCGGGTATGCCCGGGCTCTTCACCACCTGGTCGGCATCCAGTATGCGTGCTTCGGTATGGCCGCCCTCTTCGTATGCGATGCTGTGGTCGACGAGCATCTGCTTGTATTTGTCCTTGATGGTGCCCATGTCGCTCACGAAGACATCCCATCCCTGCTTCTGTGCCAGGATGGCTGTCCCTATTCCGCTCTCAGCGGCACCCAGTATAGCAATTTTCTTCATAATCCTCTAATCTCTAATCCTCCTAATCTCTAATCCCTAATCCCTAATCCTATCTTATTTTCAGCGTAATAATTGCTAATGCAGAGGTAATGATGGTCACAATCCAGAAGCGGGTCGTAATCTTCGACTCCAGCCAGCAGCCCTTGGGCCAGTTCCACAGGATGCGGAAGTCGGCAGGTATCTGTCCGGGCTTCATGCGGAAGGCATCGTGGATGGGGGCACGCTTGAAGACGCGCCACTTCTGGCCCCGGCGGTTGCCCAGACGGGCATAGTTGGTCTGCAGCAGCACACTCACGCTTTCGCACAGGAACACGAAGCAGAGCAGGGGAATGAGCAGTTCCTTGTGGATGATTACACACGTGACGGCAATGATGCCGCCGATGGCCAGACTGCCCGTGTCGCCCATGAACACCTGGGCGGGATAGGCGTTGTACCAGAGGAAACCTATCAGTCCGCCCATGAAGGCCATCAGGAAGATGACCAGTTCCTCGCTGCCGGGCACGAACATGATGTTCAGGTACGAGGCCATGCCGATGTGGCTGCTCGTATAGGCCAGAATGGCCAGGGCAAAGACCATGATGGCCGAGTTTCCGGCACACATGCCGTCCATGCCGTCGTTCAGGTTCGAGCCGTTGCTCACGGCCATAACCACGAAGGTGGTGATGAAGACGAAGAATATCCATCCGGCTGCTGTGCGCTTGCTGCCCAGCCAACGGAACATCTCGCTGTAACTGAGGTTGTTGTTCTTTACAAACGGGATGGTGGTGATGGTGCTCTTCACGGGTTCGCTCTTGTAGACCACCTCGGTGCCGTTCTCGTTTGTGATTTGTACGTTCTCGCGTATCACGGCATCGGGACTAAGCCAAAGCGTCAGGCCGATGAACAGTCCTAAAAGGGCCTGTCCGGCCAGTTTTGTGATGGGGCGCATGCCGTCCTTCTTGCCTTTCATCTTGATGTAGTCGTCGATGAAGCCGATGGCTCCCAGCCACAGGGTGGTGACTATCATCAGCAGCATGTAGATGTTGCGCAGTCGGCCCAGCAGCAGGCAGGGAATGACTGTGGCGATGATGATGATGATGCCGCCCATCGAAGGAACGCCCTTCTTCTCGACGCCAAAGGGGTCGATGCTGGGGTCGCGTTGCTCCTCGCTGACGTTGTGGCGTCGCATCCACTTGATAAAGTATTCGCCAAACCAGATGCTGATGACGAGCGAGAGCACCAGCGTCAGTATGGCACGGAAGGAGATGTACGACCAAAGGTGGGCGCCGGGGATGCCGAATTCTCCCAGATATCTGAACAGGTAGTATAGCATGTTTTTCTTCTTTGTCTTTTAGTTTTTAGTTCTTTCTAGGTCGTCTTAGGATTTCCTAGGCCGTCCTAGTTTATCCTAGGCTATCCCGAAGCACTCGCGGATGACCTCGTGGTCATCGAAGTGATGCTTCACGCCTTGTATGATTTGGTAGTCCTCGTGTCCCTTGCCGGCAACCAGGATGACGTCGCCGGGCTGTGCCAGCGTGCAGGCCGTGCGGATGGCCTCGCGGCGGTCCACGATGCTGAGCACCGTGCGGCGCTCCTCAGCGGTCAGTCCGGCCAGCATGTCGTCGATGATGGCCTGTGGTTCCTCGAAGCGGGGGTTGTCGCTGGTGATGATGACGCGGTCGCTGTGCCGCACGGCCTCCTGAGCCATCAGGGGGCGCTTGCCCTTGTCGCGGTTGCCGCCGGCTCCGCATACCGTCCAGCACTGGTGGGGCTTGCGCAGAATCTCGTTGATGGTGGTTAGCACGTTCACTAGGGCGTCGGGCGTGTGGGCATAGTCGACGACGGCCGTCACGCCCTGCGGACTGCGGATGGCCTCGAACCTGCCGTTCACGGGCTTCATGGCACTCAGCGCTATCAGCACTTCCTCGGGCTGCCGGCCCAGCATCGTGGCGGCGCCGTAGACGGCGAGCAGGTTGCTGACGTTGAAGCGCCCTACAAACTGGACGAACACCTCGCGACCGTCCACCGACAGGTTCATGCCTTCGAAACTCTCTTCCAGGATGCGGGCCTTGAAGTCGGCGTCCGTGCGCTGGCCGTAGGTCTTCACCTCTGCCTGGGTGTTCTGCACCATGAACATGCCGTTCTTGTCATCGGCATTGGTGATGGCGAAGGCTTCGCGCGGGAGCATGTCGAAGAATCCCTTCTTGGCATCGCGGTAGGCCTCGACGGTCTTGTGGTAGTCCAGGTGGTCGCGTGTCAGGTTGGTGAACAGGCCGCCGGTGAATGTCAGTCCACCGATGCGCTGCTGGGCCACGGAGTGGCTGCTGACCTCCATGAAGGCATACTCGCAGCCTTCGTCGGCCATCTGGCCGAGCAGACGGTTCAGCGTGATGGGGTCGGGGGTGGTCACCTCCGTCGGGACGGGGCGACCGTCGATGTAGTTGCACACCGTGCTGCACAGCCCCGCCTTGTAACCGAAGCGGCGGAACATCTCGTAGAGCAGTGTGGCGATGGTGGTCTTGCCATTGGTGCCCGTCACGCCGATGAGTTTCATGCGCAGGGTAGGGTCGCCGAAGAAGTGCGTGGCCAGGGGACCCACTACGGCCTCGGTGTTGGCATACTGCACGTAGGTCACTCCGTCGTGCAGGGTCTCGGGCAACGTCTCGCAGACGATGCACGTGGCGCCCAGTTCCAGGGCCTTGCCGATATACTGGTGCCCGTCGGTCTGTGTGCCGCGCATGGCCACGAAGGCTCCGCCGGGCAGCACTTTGCGCGAGTCGATTTCCAATCCGCCGACCGTCGTCTGGTCGCTGCCCACAACGGCCAGGGGCTGGGTTTTTTCGATGAGTTGCTTTATTGTCATGTCTATTTCAGGTTTAGCGTAATGGTTCTTCCTTTCGGTTCCTTGGTTCCGGCGGGTATGCTCTGGCTCTCTACCAGTCCGGTGCCGCGCACCTTCACTCTCAGTCCGCACCGCTGCAGGCTGTAGATGGCATCGCGTGCCCCCATGCCCACAACGTCGGGCACGGTGTCGGTGCCGGCCTCGGCGTATGCTTTCGACAGGGTGGGGGTGAAGGTGCTGGTGGAGTCGGCGGCCTCGCGCGGGTCACGATAGACGCCTTGGTTCATCACCATCTGGCTGATTTCGCTGAACACCGGTCCGCACTGGCCGCCGCCCGAGGCAGGCAGACCGTCCTTGCGGATGCAGACGATGCACGAATAGCGCGGTGCGTCGCTGGGGAAGTAGCCGCAGAAACTGACCATGTAACTGTGGCTGGCATAACTGCCGTTCTTGGCCACCTGTGCCGTTCCGGTCTTTCCGCTCACCTTGAACCGTTTGTTGCCGGCCTTCTTGCCGAGGCCTTCGCTGACCACCTTCTCCAGGATGGTCTGAATCTGGTGCAGGGTGCGTGTGGAACATATCTTCTGCTTTATCACTTCCACGGGGAACTCGCGCACCACCTGGCCGTTCTCCATCTCGGCCTTCACGAAGCGTGGCCGCACCATGCATCCGTTGTTGGCAATGGCGTTGTAGAAGGTCACCGTGCTGATGGGCGGTATCATGGTCTCGTAGCCGATACTCATCCAGGCCAGGGCCGTCTTCGACCAGTTGCCTCGGGTCTTGTCAGTGTCCGGCATTCTCACGATGGGCTTGGCGCCCATAGGCAGTCCGAGGTCGATGCCCACGCCCATGTTCTTCAGGCCCTGGACGTACTTCTCGGGATGGTCGTGATAGGCATCGTCGATGAGGCGGCTGACACCGATGTTCGAACTGTACTCGAGCACCTGCGTGACGTTCAGCGTGCCGTAGCCGCCACGGTGCCAGTTGTGGTCTTTCATGGGGCGGCCGTGCATCATGTAGATGCCGCTTCCCGTCTCGACGGTGGTTTCCGGGGTGATGTATCCGTCCTCCAGGGCCACCATGATGCTGCCCGTCTTGAACGTGGAACCGGGCTCCCACAGGGCATTGATGGCATCGTTCTGGGCCTCGTAGAACTCGTAGTTGCCGGTCTGCTCGTTGCGGTAGCGGGTCATGCTCACCAGGGCCTTGATGTCGCCCGTCGGCACTTCCATCAGGATGACCACGCCCTTCTCGCCGCCCACCTCGCGCAACTTGTTCACCAGGGCCTTTTCGGCGATGTCCTGCATGGTGGCGTCGATGGTGGTCACCAGGTCGTGGCCGGTGACGGGTTCGCGGTCGTAGAAGTTCACCATGCGGTCGCGCACCTTCATGCGGTGCTTGATGCCGTTGTGCCCGCGCATGATGCTGTCGTAGCAGTACTCCAGGCCGCTGGTGCCGCGGATGGTGTCGCCCAGACTGTCCTTCTTCACGTTGCCCAGCGTGCGGCTGGCCAGCGAACCGTAGGGTTTAATACGCAGCATGACCTCCTCGGGATTGAAGCCGCCCTTCAGCGGGGTCTCGCGCAGCAGGGGCAGGTCCTTGCACTGCTTGTATTGGATGTAGGTGGCCAGTCGCGGATAGAGGTTCCAGGCGTGTGAACGGCGCTTGCG
>JAFSXQ010000160.1 GCA_017444005.1 Bacteroidaceae bacterium
CCGTACCTGCAACCTACGTTAAGTTGACCGCCGCTCCTGATGATTGGGAAGGTCAGTACCTGATTGTCTATGAGGCTGGCAAGGTGGCCATGAATGGCGGGCTGACGGATAAATTGGATGTCGTGGAGAACACCGTCGGCGTTACCATCAATAATAAGGAGATCGCCCGCACGACGGAGGCCGATGCAGCATCGTTTACTATTAGCAAGACATCAGATGGGAAGTACAGTATTAAGGGACAGGGTGGACTCTACATGGGCCATACAGGTAGTAATAACGGTCTGGCTTCAAGTTCTAACGAAATCTATACTAATACTCTGAGTTTTGATGGCAGCGATGCCACTGTACGAAGTAGCGCAGGTTTTTATCTTCGTTACAATAAGACATCCGGACAGGATCGCTTCCGCTATTTCAAGCCAAGTACTTATACCAATCAGCAACCCATTGCCCTTTACAAGGCACAGGGCGCACCTGAGGCCTCGGAAGTGTTCACCGACATCACCGGCACCAGTTACACGTTCACCAACCTCACGCCTGAGACGCAGTACACCGTGCAGGTGCAGGCTGTCGATGGCGATGGCAATACTTCGGCATGGAGCGAGGTCGTCAGTGTGACTACACTGGCCGGACCTGTTGAACCCACTTATGCCAAAGGCGATGTCAATGGCGACGGCAGCGTGACCATAGCCGATGTTACGGTGCTTGTCAACATCATCCTCTCCACTGCGGATGGCAACGAACGAGCCGATGTCAATGGTGATGGTAACGTGACCATAGCCGATGTGACCGAACTTGTCAACATCATCCTGGGACGTGTGCAATGACGCGTAGCATGGTTCGGCAAGGAGCCTTACTGATGTTTTGCAGATAAGATTAGTAATCTTCTGCCAACAGGCGCGCTATGTGTGCGCACGCGCATGTGAGAAGCGATTCAGAGAATCTCCTGCAACGGACGGCGCACGAACTCACGCTCTTCTATCAACGGATGGGGGAGCGTGAGTTCCGTTGTATGGATGTGCAGGTCGTCGTAGTGCAGGAGGTCGATGTCGATGGTGCGGTCGTGATACTGTCCGTCGGTGCTTTTCCGGGTGCGGCCCAACTGGCGCTCGATGCGTTGGGTGGCGGCGAGGCATTCGTCGGGCGATAGGCGGGTCGTGACCAGGGCGGCGGCGTTGAGAAAGGGATGCGGGGACTGGAAGCCCCAGGGCTTCGTCTCGTGGAGCGAGGAGATGCGCTCGACATGCCCCACGCATAAATCCACCAACCGCAAGGCCTCGGTGATGAGTGCCTTGCGGTTGCCCAGATTGCTGCCGAGTCCGATGTACAGCCTATGCATTATGTATTATGAATTATGCATTGTGAATTATGCATTATGAATTATGCATTGTTTTAGTCCTGCAGGATGAGCATGGCATCGCCATAGACGCCGAAGCGGTAGCGCTTGTCTGATAGGGCCTCCTTGTAGGCGCGCATGACGCGGTCGTAGCCGCCGTAGGCACAGGTGAGCATGAGCATCGTGCTCTGCGGCAGATAGAAGTTGGCCACCATGGCGTCGGCTATCTGGAAATCGTAGGGCGGGAAGATGAAGCGGTTGGTCCACCCGTCGAACTCCTTGAGTTGGCCGTCGGCCGATACGGCGGTCTCCAGCACGCGCTGGATGGTGGTGCCCACGGCACATACCTTGTGGCCCTCCTTCTTACACCGGTTGATGGTGTCGCACGCCTGCTGCTCGACGTGCATTTCCTCGCTGTCCACCTTGTGCTTGGTCAGGTCTTCTACGTCGATGTCGCGGAAGTTGCCCAGTCCGCAGTGCAGGGTGACGTAGGCGAAGTCGATGCCCTTAATCTCCATGCGCTTCATCAGTTGGCGCGAGAAGTGCAGGCCCGATCCGGGGACGGTGACGGCACCCTCTTTCTCGGCAAAGATGCACTGGAAGTTCTCCATGTCCTCGGGTTCGGAGGGGCGCTTTATCATCTCCCGGGGCAGTGGGGCCTCGCCCAGGGCAAAGAGCGCCTGCTTGAACTCCTCGTGTTCGCCGTCGTAGAGGAAGCGCAGCGTGCGCCCGCGGCTGGTGGTGTTGTCGATGACTTCGGCCACCATCGATTCGTCCTCGCCGAAGTAGAGTTTGTTGCCGATGCGTATCTTGCGTGCGGGGTCGACGAGAACGTCCCAGAGGCGGAACTTCTTGTTCAGTTCGCGCAGCAGGAATACCTCGATTTTGGCTCCCGTCTTCTCCTTGTTGCCATAGAGCCGGGCGGGGAACACTTTGGTGTCGTTGAACACAAAAACGTCCTTTTCATCGAAGAATTCGAGTATGTCAGAGAACTGCTCACGGTGCTCGATGACGCCACTTTTTGCGTGTATAACCATCAGGCGGCAATCGTCGCGATAGGGTGTCGGATACTGGGCAATGCGCTCCTCGGGGAGTTTGTAGTTGAATTGTGACAGTTTCATATATTTATCGTTTACCATTTATCATTTACCATTTATCATTTACCATTTACGATTTACCATGTACGATTTAGCATTTATGTGTTGGTCCATCCAGGCTTCGAAGTCCTCGATGTGCATACAATCCTCGACGCGGACGTTGCCGATGCGTGTGCGGCGCAGGGCGATGAGGTGGGCGCCACTCTGGAGGGCCTGGCCGATGTCGCGTGCCAGGGCGCGGATGTAGGTCCCCTTTGAGCATACGATGCGCAGGCTGAGTTGCATGGTCGCGGCGTCGAAGTTCAGGAGTTCCAGTTCGTCGATGACCAGCACCTTGGGCTTCAGTTCCACCTCCTGCCCCTGCCGGGCTAGTTTATAGGCGCGGTGGCCGTCGACCTTGCAGGCCGAGAAGGCCGGTGGCACCTGTTCGATGCGCCCCATGAACCGGGGCAGCACCTGCTGCACGAGTTCCAGCGTGATGTGGTCGGTGGGGTAGGTCTGGTCGATGGGCCGCTCCAGGTCGAAACAGGGTGTGGTGGCTCCCAGTTGCAGGGTGGCCACATACTCCTTCGTGCCGGCCTGCAGTTCGTCGATGCGCTTCGTGGCCCGGCCTATGCACACGATGAGCACGCCTGTGGCCAGGGGGTCGAGTGTGCCGGCGTGCCCCACCTTCAATTTCTTCACACCCAGGCGGTGGCACAGCATCCAGCGCACCTTGGCCACCAGGTTGAAGGAGGTCCAGGTGAGGGGCTTGTCGAAGTAGAGGATTTCTCCGGTTTCGGGGGTCATGGGGCTTATAGGGCTTATAGGACTTATGGGTTATCCGAGGATGATTAGCAGCAGGCCGACGATGGCGCAGTAGACACCGAAGTACACCAACTTGCCGCGGCGCACGATGCCTATCATCCACTTGCAGGCCAGGCAACCGCTGACAAAGGCCGTCAGGAAACCGATGACGAGCGGCCACAGGCCAATGCCTGCGGTGGCGGCTTCGGTGCCGTGCTTCATGGCCTTCATCACGTCCAGCAGGGCCTCGCCCAGGATGGGCGGGATGACCATGAGGAACGAGAACTGTGCCAGGCGCTCCTTCTTATTGCCCAGGAGCAGGCCGGTGGCTATGGTCGAACCCGAACGGCTCAGGCCGGGCAGTACGGCAGCGGCCTGTGCCAGACCGATGACGAAGGCATCGCCGAGCGAGATTTCCTCCTTCTGCCGGGGCCGGGCGTAGTAACTGAAGATGAGCAGCGCGGCCGTCAGCAGCAGGCAACAGCCCACGATGAAGAGGCCCGAACCGAAGATGGCCTCGACGTAGTCCTTGAAGAACAGGCCCACGATGCCCACGGGAATCATGCTGACCACGATGGCCAGGGCGTAGCGTTGCTCGGCATTCATGCGACCGTCCCAACGAAACAGGCCGCGCAGAATCCATACGATTTCTTTCCACAGTACGACCAGCGTGCTGAGCACGGTGGCCACGTGTACGGCAACGGTGAACGTGAGGTTCTGCTCACCGTCGAGCCCGAAGAGCGTGGAGGCAATGGTCAGGTGTCCACTGCTGCTGACGGGCAGATACTCCGTCAGTCCCTGGATGAGGCCCAGGATAAATGCTTGCAGTTCGTTCATAACTCTAAACTCTCAACTTTCAACTCTCAACTTTAGGCTTGTGCATGATGCCGTACATCATGAAGATGAAGCCCAGGAAGCATACGGCCGGGGCCAGTTTCACGCGCCGCGCACTGAAGATGTCGGGGTCGAAGGTCGTTTCGCTGCTGCCCGAACCCGACATCAGGATGAACCCGAGGATGATGACTGCCATGCCGATGGCCAGCAGGATGTAGTTCATGCGCCCGAAGGCAAAGTCTCTTTTGTCCATATCTTAAAAAATTTCAATTTTCAACTTTCAACTTTCAACTTTCAACTCACTCATACATTTCCCCTTCGCGCATGCCCAGGTAGTGGCTGACGCTGATGAGGGTGCACAGCAGGGTCAGCAACAGCCCGAACACCAGCACGCTGAGCAGCGTGATGCAGATGTTCTCGA
Organism: Bacteroidaceae bacterium; assembly: GCA_017444005.1. Classification (GTDB taxonomy): domain Bacteria; phylum Bacteroidota; class Bacteroidia; order Bacteroidales; family Bacteroidaceae; genus Physcousia. Next base: position 4,472 of record JAFSXQ010000160.1, read on the forward strand.
CGGTGACATACTCCAGCATCGAGGGGTCGTACTCCAGCAAAGCGTGCACACCGCCCAGCAGGGCCGCATCGGCCAGTATGCCTGCGGCCAGGCCTATCCACATGGCCCGCAGCATGAACGGACGGCGGATGAATCCCCACGAGGCCCCCACCAGTCGCATGGTGTGGATGATGAAGCGGCGCGAATAGACGCTCAGGCGCACGGTGTTGTTGATGAGCACCAGCGTCACCAGCCCCAGCAGTATGGCCATGCCCAGCAGGATGTAGGCAATCTTGTGCAGGTTGCGGTTCAGGCTTTCCACCAGGTCCTTCTGGTAGATGACGTCGCTCACGAGTTTGTGGTTCTTCAGCCGCTTGCTTATCCACAGCAGGCTGTCGGTGCAGGCGTAGTCGGCCTGCAGGTGCAGTTCCAACGAGGGCGTGAAGGGGTTCTGGCCGAGGAACTCCGTGGGGTCCTGCCCCATGGCTTCGGTCTGTTCCTTCAGGGCCTGTTCGCGGGTGATGACGGTGATGTCCTTCACCCACAGGCGCTTTTCCAACTGCGTCTTCAGTTTGGCGGCTTGCTCGTTGCTGGCATCGTCGGTCATCATCACGGTCACCGCCAGGCTCTGGCGTACGCTCTCGCCCAGCCTATGGGCCGTGAGGGCACAGATGATGACCAACCCCATCAGTATCAGGACGAATGTCGTGCTGATGGTGCTCGTCAGTGCCTGCCAGCGCAGGCTTATCTTTTTACGTTTCCTTGGCATCTTATTTCAATGTTTCAATCTTCAACTTTCAACTTTCAATTTTCAACTTTCAACTCCCTTCAGCGTGGCGCTGGTGGCTTCGGTGATACGCACCCGCACGGTGTCGCCGATGCGATGCCCTGCGCGGTCGATGATGACCACCCGGTTCTGCTCCGTCCGGCCGTAGAGTTGCTCACGCGAGCGCTTGCTCACGCCCTCCAGCAGCACGTCGTATTCGTGTCCGATGCAGCGCTGGTTGCTCTCTGCCGACAGTTGGTTCTGCAGGGCGATGAGTTCGTTCAGCCGGCGTATCTTCACCTCCTCGGGCACGTCGTCCTTCAGATGCTTGCTGGCGTATGTGCCTGGCCGTTCCGAGTATTTGAACATGAAGGCCGAGTCGTAGCGACACTCGCGCATGAGCGAGAGCGACTGCTGGTGGTCCTCCTCCGTCTCGCCGCAGTAGCCGGCAAAGATGTCGGTCGAGAGTCCGCAGTCGGGCACGATACGGCGTATGGCCTCTACGCGTTCCAGGTACCACTCGCGGGTATAGCGCCGGTTCATGCGCCGGAGCACCTCGTTCGAGCCGCTCTGCACGGGCAGGTGGATGTGGCGGCACACGTTCGCCTCCTCGGCAATCACGCGCAGGGTCTCGTCCGACATGTCCTTCGGGTGACTGGTGGTGAAGCGCACGCGCATCTCCGGCACGGCCTGCGCCACCATGCGCAATAACTGGGGAAAGCCCACCCCCAACCCCTCCCCAAGGGAGGGTAGTTCAGACAGGCTTCCAGATTGAGAGTAACCAAGCCCCCCTCCCTTGGGGAGGGGTTGGGGGTAGGCATACGAATTCACGTTCTGCCCCAGCAGCGTTACTTCCTTATAACCGCGGTCGCGCAGGTCGCGCACCTCGCGCAGGATGCTCTCCACGTCGCGGCTGCGTTCGCGGCCCCGGGTGTAGGGTACGATGCAATAGTGGCAGAAGTTGTTGCAGCCGCGCATGATGCTGACGAAGCCGCTGATGTGAGGCCCGCAGATGCGCTGGGGCACCACGTCGCGGTAGGTCTCCGTCAGGGACAGGTCCACGTTGATGGCCTTGTGGCCCAGTTCGGCCAGGGCAATGAGGTCGGGCAGGCTGAGGTAACTGTCCGGGCCTGCCACCAGGTCTACGCCGTGCTGCTCCAGCAGTTCCTCGCGGACGCGCTCGGCCATGCAGCCCAGCACGCCCAGGATGAGCCTGCGCCCCCGCTTGCGGAGCGAGCGGTAGTATTCCAGCCGGGAAAATATCTTCTGTTCGGCATTGTCGCGCACCGAACAGGTGTTGAGAAATACGGCGTCTGCCTCGTCGGCCGTCTCGCACAACTCGTATCCGGCCATGCCCATCACCGAGGCCACCACCTCGCTGTCGGCCACGTTCATCTGGCATCCGTAGGTCTCTATCAGGAGTTTCTTCATCGTCTTTCGCAAGTCTTCGGGGCATACCACCCCAATTTCGACCGCGAAGTTACAAAGAAAGCAGCGAAAACGCAAAAAAACGCGGGGAAATATTTCATTTCGGAGCAAGGTGGGACGATTTTGCCCGGGTTTGTATACGGCATCGTGAAAAAATGTGCTAACTTTGCAGCGGAAACAGTAGAAAAAAAGAAACGTATGGAGCATCCGTTGAGCGTATTCCGCTATTGCCCGCGTTGCGGGGGAGCGCATTTCGAGATAAATAACGCGTACAGTAAGAAGTGCCGCGACTGCGACTTCACCTATTACATCAACCCCGTGGCTGCCACAGTGGCGTTTATAGTCAGGGGCGAGGGGCAAGGCGCAGGGGACAAGGAGTTGCTGGTGGTGCGCCGTGGGAAGGAGCCGGCGCGCGGCACCCTCGACCTCCCGGGCGGCTTCTGCGACCTGGGCGAGACCAGCGAGGAAGGTGTGCGTCGCGAGGTACTGGAGGAGACGGGTCTGGAGGTGGACGGGACGGATTTCCTGTTCTCGCTGCCCAACCAGTACCCGTACAGCGGCTTCGTGGTGCACACGATGGACCTGTTTTTCCGTTGCACGGTGCGAACAACGCAAGGGGCGCGGGCTATGGACGATGCCGCCGAGACGATGTGGATTCCCCTACAGGACATACGTCCTGAGCAGTTCGGACTGCACAGCATCAGGCAGGGCGTGACGAAATTTTTA
>JAFSXQ010000161.1 GCA_017444005.1 Bacteroidaceae bacterium
CCGAGGGCCGGTACACCATCGCGGTGGAGAACGACGAGGAATCGTACACGGCCCACTTCGTCCTGCCGCTCGACGGGAACGGGATTGTGGAAATGAGACAGGGAGACAATGAGAAAACGAGCAATGTCGCCGTGTACGACCTGCTGGGGCGCCGCATCCCGATGCCCAGAAAGGGTGTCTACCTGCGTGGCAGACAAAAAATTGTTAAGTAACGAACCGTAATGAAAATTTATGTAAACCGTATACCTATGAAAACGAGAATGTTCTTATTCGCTGCAGCAGCGGGGCTCATGCTCACCGCCTGCAGTTCGGACGGCGACCGGATGGCCCCCGCCGACACACAAGAGACCGAACCCGCAACCGCCGTCAGCACCACACCGGCGAGACCCTTCCGCGTGTACAGCGCACAGGCCAACTGGCCACTGAGCGAGACGATGAGCGAGCGGATGCAGCAGGTCAACGACTTCGCCCTGCGCCTGTTCCGCTTGACGCAAGAGGAGGGACGGAGCAACATCTTCTCGCCCCTGAGCCTGGCCTACGCCATGAGCATGACGGGCCTGGGATGCGACGGCATAGCCCTCGAACAACTGAACAAGGCGCTGGGGCTGCCCGACGAGGACACCACCACGCTGCACGACCTCATGGCCAGCCTGATGCTGGGACTGCCCAGTGTGGATGACGCAGTCAGCCTCTACCTGGCCAACGCCTACTACCAGAACACGGCCCGGGCCGACATACGGATCAATCCCGACTTCCAGCAGGCCCTGCAGAGCAACTATAAGGCCGACTGCGAAGCACTGGACTTCCGCCAGCAATCCACCGTCGACTACCTGAACGACTGGTGCGACCGTCACACCAACGGCTTCATCCCCAAGGTGTTCGACCAACTCAACCCCGACTACATCTCCATCCTGATGAATGCCATCTACTTCAAGGGCGACTGGACGATGCCCTTCGTCACCGACTACACCCACGACCGGACCTTCACCCGGGAGGACGGCACCACGACCACCGTGCCCATGATGACGAGGGGCGAGGCGGGAGACGACCTGTATGCCGAGGACGACCTGATGCAGGCCGTGCGCCTGTCCTACGCCAAGGGGCCCTACGGCATGACCGTGCTGCTGCCGCGCCGGGGACACACAACGGGCGACATCCTGGATGCCCTCTCCGGCCAGCGCCTGACCGAACTGAACCGGAAGATGCGGTACACCGCGGTAAGCGTGCTGCTGCCGCGCTTCGAGACCAACCAGACCACCCAACTGATTGAGCCCATGAGCGAGATGGGCCTCTCCTCGTGGTTCGATGGCGACAACCTGCGGGGACTGGTACAGACGGCCGGTGGCGCACCCTATGGCGTACACATCGCCGAGGCCTTCCAGGTGGCCCGCATCAAGGTGAACGAGAAGGGCACCGAGGCCGCTGCCGTCACGGTGTTCGAGTTCACTGAGGGCATGGGCCCCGAAGACCCCAAACTGTTCCTGGCCGACCACCCCTTCGTCTACCTCATCACCGAACGCTCGTCGGGTGCCGTCCTGTTCGTGGGCACGTATCACGGCGAACCGGCCGAAAGCGGTACGGAGACCGGCATACGCCCCATACACATGTAGGGGAGGAAGGAAAAGCCCCGATACATTTGGCTTTTCGCCCGACTTTTCGTAACTTTGCAGGCGAGTAGTACCAAACGATTATCGCCATGAAGAGAAATTTGCTAAGAAACGTAGTGTTGGGCATGCTGGCCATGATTGCCGGAAGCGTCGCAGCCGCCGAGATGCCACGCCCCGAGTATCCGCGCCCACAGTTCGAACGTGCCGAATGGCAGAACCTGAACGGCCGCTGGACCTACGCCTTCGACTTTGGCCGTAGCGGCGACCAGCGCGGCTGGCCCGACTCGAAGGGATTCGACCAGCAGATACTGGTCCCCTTCTGCCCCGAGAGCCGCCTGTCGGGCGTCGGCTACACCGACTTCATCCCCTGCATTTGGTACCACCGCACCCTGAGCGTGCCCGCCGGCTGGCAGGGCCGCC
>JAFSXQ010000162.1 GCA_017444005.1 Bacteroidaceae bacterium
AAGGCAGTCTGATGTTTAATCTGAAGAGGGTCATGGTGTAATAATGGATAATGTTATATTTGTGCAAAGGTAAGGAAAAAAACATTGTAAGATTCGTCTTTCTCACAGAAAGTTCGTACCGTTAGCAACGGAAACCGAAATAAAGAGAAGTATGGAAACGAAACAAGAAGCCGTGATGTTCTTCCATGCCATCTCCTGCGGTGAGGGTGTGTCAAAATACTGAAATCATTTTTCAACAACGAATTAAACGAATTAAACGAATTAAACGAATTTTTATATTACTGATAATCAAATTGCTATAAATTCGTGAAATTCGTGAAATTCGTTTAATTCGTTGTTTAAACAAAAAAGGAGAATATGTCGTGAATTATGACACACCCTCACTTTGCATCTGTCATTCTTAATTCTTACCTCTTAATTTGTGCACTCCTATCCGCGATAGGAGCGCAATGTGGAGCAAAAAGGATGCGAGAAGTGAGAACGACAGAGACAAGGAAAAAGGCCGTGGTTTGGACAGCGATTGCCGTCCTGCTACTGACCCTATATCCAAATTCTATGAAAGCCCAGCGGCTGGCAGATGGCTTCGCCCAGGCCGACACGTTGTGCCTGCGTTTCCGCCTCGACAGTGTCGTCATCGACATGTCCTATGCCGACAACGCCGCCGTATGGCAGCAGTTCGAGCAGAACTTTCTCCGCCACTTCGACGGTGTCCCCTCTCGTAGGCTCCGTCTCGACATTTTCTCGGGCGCCTCGCCCGAGGGTACCGCAGCCCACAACCGCTGGTTGGGCGAGAACCGTGGAATCGCCATACGGCGTCTCGTCCGCCAGCGGTTGCCGGGTCGTGTGGGCACTTTCGTCATCCACAACGAGGCCGCCCGTTGGGATGCCTTCTACGAGGCCGTGGCCCAGAGCCACGAGCCCTGGCGCGACGAGGTGCTCCGCATCATCGACCTGCCCGCCTCGCAGGACGAGACCCAGTGGGACCATCGTGAACGCAAACTTCGTGCCCTGCGTGGCGGCACGGTGTGGCCCGTCCTTCTGGAGAAGTATCTGGCCCCCTTGCGCAGTGGTGCCACGGCCATCGTCACGTGGCAGCGCGACACGCTGGTCGTGGTCGATTCCATGCTCTTGGCTCCTCGTCCCGGTCGCTATCCCGCCCTCGGCGGCTATCCCGCTACCGGTGCCTATCCCGGTCCTGATGGCAACTATCCCGGACTCGGCGGCTATCCCGGTCCGGGTAGCCTGTTCCCCAGTGGCATTCCGTATCCGGGTCTCCGCTTCCCCGGGCCTTATCCCGGGCCCTGTTGCCCGGGGCGCCTTGGTTTCCCAGGCTCGTTGGTCTATGCCGACCCCCAGGGCTATCTGCGACGGACGGCCGACAGCACGCGGGTGCACAAGCCCGTGGTTCGTCGTCCAGTATGGATCCTGCGCACCAACCTGCCCGTGCTCGGCACCGGCACCCCCAACCTTCAGGCCGAGTGGTCGCTGGGACACCGCGACAAGTGGAGCCTGAACGTCGAGGGCATCTGGTCGTGGTGGACGCTGGCCCATAACGCCTATGCCAACGAACTTATGTTTGGTTCCGTGGAGTTGCGCCGCTTCCTGGGCAACCGCCGGCGCCACCACACGCTCGACGGCTGGCACATTGGCCTGGGCCTGGGAGTGGGCTACTACGATTTGGAATGGAAGAGTTACGGATTTCAGGGAGAGGTCGCCATGGGCTACATCAACATCGGGTGGCAAAGACGTTTCGGCCGCCGCAAACAGTGGGCATTTGACGCAGGTGTCGGCCTGGGCGACCTCTTTACCTACTACCGCCGCTACTGGGGTAGCAGCAAGTTTCCTATCGGTCATGAGGAGCGCTACGACGACCATTTGATGTGGAAGCACACCGGCCACACCAACTGGATCGGCGCTCCTCATGCCAATATTTCCGTCGGCTACTGCTTCCCGCAGCGCCACAGCGCCCAGCGCCGTGCCAGGGCCGACGAGCGCGACGCCGAACGGGCTCGCTACCTGCACTTCCGCGACAGCCTTATCGCCCAGGAACGTGCCGAGCGCGATGCCGAACAGGCCCGCTACCAGCACTTCCGCGACAGCCTCATTGCCCTGGAACGTGCCGAACGCGACAGCCTCCGTTCCGCCTGGGGGGCTATGTCGAAGAGTGAGCGCAAGGTGGCTCGCAAGGAATGGTCGCAGCGGCAGAAGGAACTGCGACGCCGTGAACGGCTGGATGAAATAATCGAGAAAAATGCCCGAAAGGCCGAGCGTGAGGCTTTGCGTTTCCGGTCGGCAGGGCCCGATAGAAAGGAGGATACAGATGAATAACCCTATTATGAACAACTTCCGGTTTGGCAGGATGCAGCGTTCCGACGTCCAGGGCTGTCTCTGGGCACTCTTCTTCTGGCCGCTCGTCATCCTTGTCTTCCTTGTCGTGATACTGGCCCTCTCGGGTTGCGAGCGCCGCGAACTGTATGTCTACGGCGACGAGTTCCACTCCGTGACGATCGACGTCGACTGGCGCGAGTACTCCAGCACCGACCCCGACGGCATGACCGTCTGGTTCTACCCGCTCGACGACCCCTCCCACGCCCCCTACCGCACCACGACGGCCAGCGTGCGCCACCAAGACATCTACCTGCCCGGCGGCCGCTACCAGGGACTGGTCATCGACTAGTCGCCCGAGGAGTACAGCCGCCAGGAGTTTCTGGGCATGGACCACCTGGAGACGGCCCGCGTCCAGGCCACACCGGCCACCTATCAGCCCGACTCGCTCACCATCGTAGGCGAGGGCGTGCCGGCCACCGTCACTCCGGAGGTCAACGCGAACCTCTACGGCGATGTGGCCTGGACCGACCTCCACACCTCCCGCTGGCCCGTGCGCGAGGAGGGCGGACTCTACATCGTGGCCTCGCAGCCCGAGCCGATGGGCACCGACACCCTGCTCGACAAGACCATCGACAATGGTCTGTACGGCGACTACATCCCCTGGAAGGAGCGCAACACCTACCAGTCCACGCTCGTGGTCACCCAACTCTTCTCCCAGCCCCACACCGTCATCTGGAAACTCCGCATCCGCGTGTGGATACACAGCGGCTTCAACTACCTCTGGCAGCAGCCCGCCAGCATCTCGGGTCTGGCCGACGGACACCTGCTGCCCCTGAACCAGAATACCGACCAGCCCTGCCTCATGGCCATCGACGGCTGGGAACTGCAGCGCACGGGCGAGAACAGCGGCTGGCTCTCCACCACGGTCTCCACCTTCGGCCTGCGCCCGGCCAGCATACTGCCCGATGCCGAGCGCCACGGCGGCACCCGCGCCCCCGGCGACACGGAGCCTGACTACCGCGACCCCGACTGGTATGCCTACCGCACCGGGCTCTGCCTGCCCGAGGAACTGCGCCTGAACCTCTCCTTCGTGCTGCGCGACCACGCCACCACGCTCCACTACCACTTCGATGTGGGCGACTGTGTCGTCTCCTACGACGAGCAACTCGTCCTGCGCATCGAACTCGGGGCCGACTATTTCAAGCCCGACAACCCCGACGGACCGGACCCCATCGACCTGCCCTACGTCGACACCTACGACGGCACGGGCTTCGGGGCCGAGGTCACGCCCTGGCAGGAGGAAGACCCCATCGACGTGCCCATGTAAAACCTTTTTTATTAACCATTTTTATTAACTATCAAAACTTTAAAGTTATGAAGAAAAGTTATTTGTTAGTTGCAGCGGCAGCCCTTGCAATGGCTTCCTGCACAAACGACGAACTGAACGTCGGCGGCGTTCCGCAGACGGGCCAGTTACCCGAGGGTGGCGTGGGCTTCGACGCCTATGCCCAGCGTGGTGTGACGCGTGCTGGCCAGGCAGGCGTGATGGCACTGGACAAACTGAAACTGGCTCCCAACAAGACCACCCAGCAGGGTGGCGGTTTCGGCGTGTTCGGCTACTACACCGACAACAACGACTACGAACAGAGCCGTGTACCCGACTTCATGTACAACCAGTTGGTTGAGTGGGACGAGACGGGCAACTACTGGAAGTACGAACCCATCAAGTACTGGCCCAACGAGTACGGATCGAACGCCGAGAGCGACGATGCCGACAAGGTGACCTTCTTCGCCTATGCCCCCTACGTCTACACCAACGGCAGTGGTAAAATCGACCGCCAGCAGGGCGACGACCTGGCCAGTTACGGCATCACGTGCATGAGTCGATACTCGCAGGCTGGCGACCCCATCGTGAAGTACATTGCCTCCTTCGAGGCCGACAAGAGTGTCGACCTCCTTTGGGGTGTTGTGGGCGCAACTGAAGCCGCCGCCGACTACTGGAGCCTGACCAACACCGGCGCACAGACCTTCCAGGAGGGCTATCCCTGGATGAACGTGATGCGCCCAGCCGAGGCCAAGACGCAGCAGGCTGCCCAGCAGCGCGTGAAGTTCACCTTCGCCCACGCCCTGACGCAACTCTCCTTGAACGTTGACGCCATTGTCGACGAAATCAATAAGGGCAGTAACGAACTGGCCGCAGGCACGAAGATCTACGTGCGCCAACTCTCCATGACCGGCGTGGCCCTGAAGGGTGCGCTGAACCTGAACAACTCGGAGAACGGTGCCGGCAAAGCCCTCTGGATGGACTACAACGGCCTGGGTGACATTGAGAGCGGTGTGCCCGTGGTGCTCTACGACGGCCGGAAGGACGGCAAGGAGGGCGTGAAGGGTGCCACTGCCAGCAACGAGAAGACCGTGGGCTTCAACCCCGACATCATCTCCAACGACGAGAACAGCAGTGCGGGCGTCACCGCCACCACCAAGCAGGTCTTCGCCAGCGACCCCGTCATGCTCATCCCCACGGGCGAGAACATGGAACTGGAGATTGTCTACGACGTAGAGACCGCGGATGACCATCTGGCCACCCTGCTCAGCGACGGTAAGACCCACGGCTCCAGCATCGAGAATAAGATTCGCAAGACCATCGACCTGGCTGCCAACGGACTGGCCAACGGACTGGAGAACGGCAAGCACTACACCATCAACCTCCACCTGGGCATGAACTCAGTTAAGTTCGACGTTGCCGCCGTAACGGAATGGCTTGACGATAACACCCAGATTAACGTAGACCTGCCCAGCAACAACGGCGGCACCGTGGCCGGAGCCAGCGCAGTCAAGGACGCTTCGTTCGACGAATTCGATCCGTTCACGGGCCTGACCTACGAGGCACAGACCTACACCTTCACCGTCACTGGTCTGACGGGCAACGAGGCTGTTACGGCATATCTGGCCTCCTCTACCTACGTGGATGCCCTGCGCACTACATCGCCTGCTACCGTTCAGGTTGGTTCTGCCTCCGACTACACTGGCACGGACAACAAGGCCGATGCCAACGGTAACGCCTATGTCAAGGTTACCCTGCCAGGCAATCCCTACGTACACGCTCTGCCTGCGACCTCTAACTACATCCTTGTTGAGGGTCAGGAGTCGCTGAAGGGCTGGAAGGCTCGCTTTGTCCAGGCTGCCCATCCGTTTGGCTTGCAGGTTACAGGCTTGGCTAACAACACCACAACGGACGAGATTACACTCGCTGCCAATGCCACAGGCGTGGATGCTGCAGCCCTGACGCTTAACACCATCAGCGAAACTGCCAAGTCTGCAGGTGCACCGACCGGTCAGGAGGCAAACTTCGTCAAGGTGAGTGTCAACGGCACTGATCTGACCTACTCTGCCACTCCTACTGCCAACCAGTACAGTTACGACGGCGCCAACAAGAAGATTACCATCGGTCAGAACCTTGCTGTTGGCGATAAGGTCGCAATCACTGTAGCCGCCCTCGACGCTTCTAACAACGAGGATGGTGCCAAGGAGAAGGTTGAATTCACCGTGGGCGGTATCTCGTATGCTCCCACTTATGTGCAGAACCTTGTAGCACGCACGGCTACTTACGATGTAACCGAACCGCAGATTGTCGGCGTTCCTGGAACTATTACTTATACACTGAACAGCGCCGTTACCGGTTCTGAAATGGCTATCGCTGGCACTGCCATCACGGCAAGTAAGGAGTTGGCAGAAACTGTGGCCGTCGACGCTACTGCCGCTGAAGGCACAGAGACTGCAGGTGGCGAGTACTTCTACACTGCTACGAGTTGTGCTGCCTCCTACAGGGTCGCTATTGCCAAACAGACTACCAGCATGGCATGGAGCAAGTCAACGGAAGTCATTACCGACATCGCAACTGATGCTACCAGTGTTGCCTTCACCTCTGCTGCAACCTTGACTGCAGCCCAGGGTGACGATATGAGTGCAAAGACGATTACCTACACCGTCGTCAGTGCCACTGCCAATGGAGTTGACCAGTCTGCTAAATTCACTGCTGCAACTGCTGGTTCCTTGACTGTCACGGGTCTGGAGGCTGCCAAGAACTACCTCGTCACGGTAAAGGCCTCCTTCGCAGGCGATGACGGATATACTGCAAGCGAGGAAACCTTCCAGTTGACCGTACAGACAGTTGGCTTCTAATCTCTTTCAGTCTTGTTCCCGCCGGGCGGCAGGAGGCAGGTGGTGCCTGCCGCCCGCGGATTACAATCATGACACATAATCACCACCTGCCCGCGGGGCGGGGATTCGCACCCCCTCCCCGCACAAAAGAGATACCACAACCGCACCGCGTTACTAGTGCAAAGCGTTCTTTGACTTACTGACACACCGCAAGAGGAATAATGCTTGCAGCAACACGTAATCGGCTTTGCCGCCTCGCTCGTCGAAGAATTTTCACGAATAACCACGAATAATTCAGAAATAATTTGTAACTTTGCAATGAGAAACATAAAACGAGATGACAGCACGCAGAGAACGCAACAAACCGCAGCCCAACCAGCAGTTGGAAATCGCACAAAGCGGGAAGAAGCCAAGTGCCAATGATGGCGGTACATGGAAGGAGAATCTTGGAAAGTATTTCATCGATCTTTCCAAGTATGTAGCCACAGGCGTGGTTATAACCTCCATATTCAGTGATTTGGCAGACAAGGCCATGATTTACCTTTCGGGCGTACTCTTTGCAGTCACTGCACTGATTGTTGGATTAATATTAGCAAACAAAAAGAAAGGAGAATAAACACCATGGGCGCTTATCTGGTTTTTGCCGTATACGGCATACCCTGTATCCTGTTCTTGATTTTCTGCCTTACCCCACAGGGTAAAACGTGGCTCAGACAGAACAACATGCTTTAACCGAGGAATAACAAAAAAAACGTCCCTCCCCCTCTTGCGGTGCCCCGATGCTCACGACGAGCGTCGGGGCGCTGTGCGTCTGTGCGTGCAGTGTGTCGTTAAGTCGGGAAGGTGGAATCGGAGATGATGAAAGAAGAAACGGAAACATGATATGAACAGAATGAAAATGAACCAGAACAATCGAGAGACGGGCATAGCCCTGATACTGGCTGCCGTGCTGCTGGCCCTGCTGTTGCTGTCGCTGAGCAGTTGCTCCGACGACGCCCAGGCGGACGATGCCTGGCGCCGGGCCCACGCCGTGCCCATCAGTTTCGGCACCGCCGCCGACGTGGCCGACCCGGGGCCGGCCATAGCCACACGCACGGCCTGGGGCACCCTGTCGCTGGACGGCACCAGCCCCGGCTGGAGCCTGCGCGAGCGCGGCTTCGGCGTCTTTGCCAGCCACACGGGCACCTACCGCTACGCCAGCAGCACGGCCCGCCCCAACCTGATGTGGAACCAGCCGGTGACCTACACCAACGCCGAGGACGTCTGGGCCTACTCGCCCCTGGTCTACTGGCCCACCACCGATGCCGGGGCCGACGAGTACGTCTCCTTCTTTGCCTACGGCCCCTACAGCGACGGCACGACGGGCGATGCCGCGGCCGCCATTGTCGACTTCTCGCTCCCCGGCCAGACCGGCGACCCCTGGCTGCTCTATCAGTTGGCCGGCACCGAGGACGACTGGCGCTCCAGCCAGGTGGACCTGGTCTGGGCCCAGGTGCTGGACCGCACGCGTCCCGTCTCGGTGTTCGAGCCCGTGGTGCTGGACTTCCACCATGCCCTGGCCTGCTACGGCGACGGGCTCACCTTCGCCCCCTCCGAGGCATGCCGCACCCGGATGTGCGACCTCTGCACCCGCTACGCCACCCCCGTCAGCCTCACCCTCACCAGCCTCACCCTGGACTACGAACTCACCAGCAAGGGGCGCCTTGTGCTCAACTCGGCCGGCGACGCCCCCAACTGGCAGCCCGTCCTGAGCGGTCCGCTGCGTGTGCACCGCCGCATCACCCTGTCGCCCAACCAGGTCATAGCCCACGCCACGTCGGCCACGGCCTGCACCCTCACCCCCTACGAGGCCAGCGACCAGGGCATCTTCTTCCTGCCCATCGACATCAGCGGCGAGCCCCAGCAACTGACGGTGACCGCCGCCTACACCCTCTCCATCGGGCAGGCGGGCACGTCCACCCTGGTCGTCAGCCTGGCCGGTGCACGGGCCGGCGAGCGGCACAACCTGAGGCTCAATTTCACCCTGCCGGATACATATTGATACACCCCTTTTTTATTAACCCTTATTTATTAACCAAATTATTCTACTTATGAAAAAGAAATTATTCTTTTCAGTACTCGTGGCGGCGGCGCTCGCCTCGTGTACAAGTGACACCTTCGACCTCCCGACCCCCGGAACCAGCGGGCCGGCCGTGCGAGGCGAGACGCCCGTGGGCTTCTCGGCCTATGCCGAGCGCGGTGTCACCCGTGGTGGTCTGGTGGGCAATTTCGACCTGACCAGTCTGCGCAAGCCCTCCGGCGAGGGCGGCGGCTTCGGTGTGTTTGCCTACTACACCGACCTGAAGAAGTACGACCAGACGTACATCCCCAACTTCATGTACAACCAGGGTGTCTTCGATGCCAACGAAGGCGCGGGCGATGCCCAGTGGGAGTACAGCCCCGTGCTGTACTGGCCCAACGAGTACGGCTCCGATGCCCAGTCCGACGACGAGGACAAGGTCAGTTTCTTTGCCTACGCTCCCTACGTGGCCACCACCTCTGCGGCCTCGGGCAGCGTGGAGGACGCCACCTACGGCATCACCGGCTTCAGCCGCAACACCACCGTCGGCGACCCGCTGGTGAAGTACATTGCCTCGTTCGAGCCCGCCAAGTCGGTAGACCTCTGCTGGGGTGTTTGCTCCCAGGCTACGTGGGCCAAGATCGACGGCGACGACACACAGACGATGGCCTCCGGCCTGCCCTGGCTCAACGTGGAGCACCCGAAGGGCATCGACCAGCGCATGAAGTTCACCTTCAAGCACGCCCTGGCCCAGTTGAACGTGCAGATCGACGCCGACCCCGACGTGCTCGACCATGACGTCACCACGACCATCGCCGACGGCACCAAGGTGTACGTGCGCAGCATCTCCTTCACCGGCATTGCCATGCAGGGCGCGCTGAACCTGAACAACACCACGGCCAACGAGGCCCAGTGGCTCGACTACAGCGGCACCACCGACCTGCCCTACGGACAGAACGTAACCGTGAAGGACGGTCGCCGCGACGGCCGCGAGGGCACCAGCGGTGCCGAGGCCAACAACGAGACACCCCGCGGACTGAACAGTGCCATCATCCAGAACAGCACCGCCACCCCCGGTGTCACCAACGAACTGCAGAACCTGTTCCAGCCCAACGTTGTGTTTGCCGACCCCGCCAACCCGACCGATGATGAGATTGCCGATGCACTAGCCGATCCCGTCTATGTCATCCCCACGGGCGAGGCCATGACCGTGACCATCGTCTACGACATCGAGACGGCCAGCGAGAACCTCTCGGGCTACCTCTCCGACGGCACCACCCACGGCATCAGCATCGAGAACCGCGTGTCGAAGACCATCACCTTTGGTGGTGTGGAGGGTGCTGGCCTGACCAATGGCAAGAAGTACACCCTGAAACTGCATCTGGGCATGAACAGCGTGAAGTTCGAGGGCGACATCTCTGACTGGACTGCTACTGCCGTGCAAGGCAACGGCTGGCTGCCCAGCATCACCGGCCAGGGCATCTACAACCCCGCCAACCCGTTGAGCATCAATATGCTGAACGGCGAAGTCACCACACTCTCCGGCGGACAGGCCACCAAGATGACCATCACCGGCCTGCAGACGGGCGACCCTGCTGAGGATAACATCGCCAAGATGTCGGCCGGGAACGAAAGTGAGTGGAGCGTATCGCCCGCTGGTGTGGTGCAGATAGCGGCCGACCCCGATGCCGGCGTGCGTGCCATGACGATGATGACCCGTGCTGCTGTCGATGCCGAGTGGTCCAACAGCGTATCCGGCGCATCGCAGATTCTGGTTAAGCCCGTCAATGCCGGTCAGGCCACCATCTCGGCCATCGACCACGAGGGCAACAAGTCCACCTGCGTAGTCACCGTCAATGCCCCCAGCATCACGCTTGACCAGAGCAGCCTCTCCCTCTACAAGTTCAATACGCCCGTCGCAGCCGAGAACGGCACCGTCACAGCCACGCTCAACTCCGTTGAAGGCATTACGGACGCACTGTCATCGACGGTTAAGGTCGTAACGAACTACTATCAGTACTATGCAGCAGACGCAGCAACAACGCTGACTCGCCTGCCGGCCTCCGGAAACTTCTCCGAGTCGGAGGGTGGAAGCGATACGTACAATGACAAGGTAGTTACAGCCTCCATTGACACCGAAACGGGCGTGCTGACCATTACACCGGCGGGCATTGGCCAGGCCAAGGTGATTGTCAGCAGCGAGACGGGTGCTACGGCTACGGTCACCGTCACTGTCAATCAGCCCACGATTACCCTCAACACCAGCGCCCTCACCCTGTTCCAGGGCGGTGCAGCGAAGAGCCTGACCTGCAGGGCCAATCCTGCCGACGACGGCGAGACGTTCACGGTGCAGACGACCATCCTGAAGAAGTCCGGTGATGAGTTTACTACGGACGACGGCTCCGTCATCACCTACGACCCGGCCACCGGCAAGGTGACTCCCGTAGGCGTGGGCGTGGCCAAGATTACCTTCAGCTACAGCGGCCATACAGCAACGTCGACCCTTGCCAACGTCGACCGCGACCCGCTGCCCGAGTGCATCGTCACCGTGCTCGATGGCGACCCGACCACGATGAAGGTGGGCGAGGACGTGATGAAGACCAACCCGCTGTGGCCAGTGGCCCAGTACAACGTGGCCAAGCCGAACTTCGTCACGGAAGAGGGTGCCGACAAGGGCAAGCCCATCGCCACTTCGTTCGCAATGATGACCTACCACAGCACCACGGCCCCGTATGTGTTCAACTGGACGTGTGCAACGGATACAATCAATGCAATGGCATGCGCTGAGGGAGGAAGCCTGGCCAAGTACCACGTGCCCACGTGGGCCGAGCAGGTTGCCATCATCCCCAGCAACAATGCCAATACCTCGGGCACGAACATCTTCAGCCTGGGCGGCAGCGATCCTTACTTCGAGTTCCCGAACGGCCAGACCCTGACAAGGGCTTCGGCTTCGGGCAATGGCAATACAGGCGATCTTACAAGTAGCGAAACGGAAACTTTGAAGGCAGCCATTCTGGCAGCGACTGGTACGGGCTACTTCTACCGCTATGCCGCCAACGACTACTATGCCGTCCGCATCTTCGGCGAAGTTGTCACGGCTTGGCACTACAAGAGGGCAGCAAATGCCAACGGCATTATGGGCCTGACCATCGAGTCCTACGTAATGACGAAGTCTGCCTCCGAAATTACGGATATTGAAGCTGCCAAGGTCATCCTGAGCGCACTGCCCGACGCCGAGGCCTGGAACGCAACCAAGAACCTGAGCCCCGCCGACGGCGACGACAACGAACTCACCTCTGTTACCACGTCGCTCGTATCGCGCTTCCTACCCGCGTGTGGCTACCTGACCGGCTTCAGTGGTACGGCAGTGTCGGCCGTTGGCTCGAACGGCTACTACTGGTCGGCCACGCCATCCTCGGGTAGCAATGCCTTCTACTGGAACTTCAGCAGTGGCAACATGGGCGAGTACTCGAATGCCCAGACGTTCGGCTTTTCGGTCCGCCTGTTCCGCGACAATGAATGACGGCGCAATGCCGTCATATCCGACGGCTTTGCCCTTAACCTCGGGCTTTAAGGCCCGAGGTTTCAAATCCGCCCGAAGGGCGGTCGCTGATGCGAAAAAAATCCTGACTATGTAGCGAATCCGGGGCCGGCCCCCACGGCCGGCCCCGGAAACGCATGAGATCTTTGACCCGCTGACACAAAACGCCGCAACTGATGGGAAAACAGTGTTTTTAACACGAATTACCACAAATTACCACGAATTATTCACGAATTATCAGAAATTTGTTGTACCTTTGCAGCAGAAATCAAAATGAATAGATTATGGTTGATACTGTAGCATTGGTAGTAATTGCTTGTATGTCGACGATAGCCGGCGTGGCAGGTATAGCGGTTCTTGTTGACATGTACACTGATAATAAGAAAAATACAACCGCCAACGCCCTGCCATGACAGTCAAACAAAAAGAAAAATTCGGCGACCTGCTATGTGACATTGGTAAGTATATGCTTACCGTCGTACCTTTTACTTATTTCCTGGGCGATAGTTCAGGTACATTACTCATAGCAATCACAATGGTCGTGATGGGGATGCTGATTGTGGCTTCAGGTCTCTATTTCACCAAGAAAAGTGAATCAGCGTCTATCCGTGGAAATTCCAGGAAACGGAAGATTCGTGTGCTGAAAAACTCAGTCTTCGTAGTGGAGGAAGAGCATCGGCCTTAACTACATACTTTGCGCTGAAACGTAGGCACGAGTACCCTCTTGCGGCATCCCGACTCACGATACGAGCCGGGATGCGTTGCGTTTTGTATCAGCAAATGCGTAAATGGTAAATGAATGATGGCAAACATACTGGAAAAGATAAAACTGGAAGAGCACAACTACCAGACCATCAGGCTGTGGCCCGAAGGGGCCTTCTACAAGGCCTACGAGCACAGTGCCTACCTGTTCGTGACACGGTTGCGGCCCTATGAGATCCGGCGCTGCTACGTGGACGCAGCCAGGCAGGACGTGGTATCGACGGGGTTCCCCCAGGCGGTGCTGTCGGACCTGGGCGTGCCCTCGGAGGTGACCGACGGCGGTGTGGTGAGCATACGCCTGAAGGACGGCCTCGACGAACAGCAGTACCTCGCCTGGCGCGATGCGCTGCCCCTGGCCGGACGTCAGACGAGGAAGCGTGCCGGCACGAAGCCGCCTGCGCCGGCAATAGCCCGGGAGGAGGACGACCGGGCGCCTGTCCCGGCGTTGCCGACGGCCGAACAGACCGTGGCGGAACGCCTGCGCAGACTGGACCTCGCTGCCACCACGCCGATGCGGTGCATGATGCTGCTGGCCGAACTGCAACGGATACTGCGGCAGGATGAGCGCTGAACGCAAACGCCCGGCCCACCCCCGGATGACACCCGAGGAGAAGGCCCGGCTGAACCTGGAACTGCTGCCGGAGCGCGACAACGTGCAGGTGTACAAGGACACGTTCGACCTGCTCGTATTCGTCTACCGGACATCGGCGGGCATGAACCGCGAATACCGCTACACCCTGGCCGAGGAAATGAAACGTGCGCTGCAGAGCCTGCTGGCTGCCATCTACGAAGCCAAGAAGACAACGCCCCGGGGGGCGCTGCTCATGGAGGCCCTGCACTGGACGTACGAGGCCAAGGTGCTGTATCGCACGATGGACGAACTGCACCTGCTCCGCGACTGGCAGTGCGTCACCTACATCCACCAACTGGCCACCATCAGCAAGCAACTGACGGCATGGTACAGATACGAAACGAGAAAAGCGAATGGAAACAATACGAAGGATGCCCCCACGGACGGCAGCTGAGAGGGTACCAGGAGTCGCGCCACACCTGTGTAGTGGCGGCCATCAGGCCGTCAGTGGCGCGAGGGCGTATGACAGATTCGGCAACCCACCACGGCACAACAGAGTGCCGGGGTTATCTCTCCCCCTGGGAAAACGGGGGAGGTCCTGTCCGGGACTAACCGTGTGTGCCCCGCCTTCCGCTCCCCATGTGTGGCGTGAACGGGGCGGTCTTCCGGGCAGCATAGCGTCAGCGGTTGCTCTTGGCGGTAGGTTCAGGCGTAGCCCACACGAACGTTGGCACGAACGGCAACTACTGGTCGGCTACGGCCTCCTCGGGTAGCAATGCCTTCAACTGGAACTTCAACAGTGGCAACATGAACGAGAACTCGAATG
>JAFSXQ010000163.1 GCA_017444005.1 Bacteroidaceae bacterium
AGAACGGCGCTGCCGTCTCGCTGGGGCAGCGCGAACTCCTGCAGGACTATCTGCCTCCCTTCCACCGGGCCATCGAGGCTGGAGCGCTCAGTGTGATGACGGCCTACGGAGCCGTCGACGGTGTGCCCTGCACGGCCAACCCGTGGCTTCTGCGCGGCGTGCTGCGCCGGCAGTGGGGCTTCCGCGGCTTCGTCGTGTCCGACCTCTACAGCATCAACGTCCTGCACAACACGCTCCACGCCGCCCCCTCGCTGGCCGACGCCACCCGCATGGCCCTGGAGGCCGGGGTGGACGTAGATCTTGGCGCAAGCGCCTTTCGGGAATTAAGAAGTAAGAAAGAAGGGTTAAGAATTGATACGTCCAACATCAATGAGGCCGTGCGCCGAGTGCTGCGCCTGAAGTTCGAGATGGGACTGTTCGAGCATCCCTACGTCGACGAGGCCCGTGCTGCCGACCTGGTCCACACCGCCGCCGACGTCCAACTGGCTCGCGATGTGGCACGGGCCAGCATTACATTACTGAAGAACGACCATTCGCTTCTCCCCCTCGGGAAACGTCGGATTGCCCTCGTCGGGCCGAATGCCGACAACGTGTATGCCCAGTTAGGCGACTACACGGCCCCACAGCCTGACGGGAAAGTCATCACCGTCCGTCAGGGCCTCCAAGACAAGGGTCTCCAGTTGGTTCCCGTCAGCGAGGCCGACGTCATCGTGGCCGTCGTGGGCGGCAGCAGCAGTCGCTACGAAGCCCCCGTCGACTACAAAGAAACCGGCGCAGCCCAAACCTCATTTTCTCATTCTCTCAATTTTTCATTTTCTGACAGCGGCGAGGGCCTCGACCGCTGTAGTCTGGACTTGCTTGGCAATCAACAGGCCCTCTTGGACAGCATGGAGCGCACGGGCAAGCCGCTGGTCGTCGTCTACATCGAAGGGCGCCCCCTGCTGAAGAACTGGGCGGCGGAGCATGCCGATGCCCTGCTGACAGCCTACTACCCCGGCGAACAGGGCGGTGCGGCCCTGGCCGACGTGCTCTGCGGCGACTACAATCCGGCGGGCCGACTGCCCATTAGCCAACCGCGTAGCGTGGGGCAGTTGCCCGTCTACTACAGCCGTCCCCTGCCCCAGACTCACGACTACGTGGAAAGTCCCGCCTCGCCGCTCTATCCCTTCGGCTACGGGCTGAGTTACACGACGTTCCGCTATAGCGACCTTGAAGTCGCAGGGGCAAGGGACAAGGGACAAGAGGTTCGTTTTGCGGTGACAAACACCGGGGAGCGCGACGGCGAGGAAGTGGCACAGGTGTATATAAGAAGGGAGGGCACGGGCTTCGTGGAACCCGAACGGCAGTTGGTGGCCTTCCAGCGCGTCTTCATCCCGAAGGGCGAGAGCCGCACGCTTTCGTTCACCCTCCCCGACAGCCTCTGCGGCACCGTCATGGTGGGCGCATCGTCGCAGGACATTAAATTATGTAAGGATTTAAGAATTGAAGAATTGAAGGCGCAGACCGTAAGCGAACCGGAACGCGGCGATGTGGTGAATGGCGAATCCGATTACCAGTGGCCCGACGACAGTCTCGTCGTCAGCAAACTGCACGACTGGCAAGACCTGAAGTTCGGCGTCCTCCTGCACTGGGGCCTGTACTCAGTGCCAGGCATCGTGGAGTCGTGGTCGATCTGCGACGAAGACTGGATTCGGCGCGACACGACGATGACCTACGACCAATATAAACGCTGGTACTGGGGCCTGGCCCGCGACTTCCATCCCACGCAGTTCCGTCCCGACCAGTGGGCCGAGGTGGCCGAGGCGGCGGGCATGAAGTACATGCTCTTCACCACCAAGCACCACGACGGATTCTGCCTCTTCGACAGCCGTGAGACCGACTTCACTACCGCCCACTACGACGGGCGCGACTTCCTCAGCCCCGTGCTCCAGACCTTCCGCAAGCGCGGGATGATGACGGGCACCTACTTTTCGAAGCCCGATTGGCACGCGCAGACGTACTGGTGGGACGTGTACCCCACGAAGGGCCGCAACGTCAACTACCCCATCGCGCAGTACCCCGGTCGCTGGCAGCAGTTCCAGCGGTTCACCTACAACCAGATAGAGGAACTGATGTCGCGCTACGGACAGGTCGACATCCTATGGCTCGACGGCGGATGGGTCTGCCCGGAGAACCGCCAGGACATCGACATGCCCGCCATCGCCCGCATGGCCCGGCGCCACCAGCCCGGCCTCATCATCGTCGACCGCACCATCCACGGCCCCTACGAGAACTACCAGACACCCGAGCGCACCGTCCCCGACCGCCTGCTGCCCTACCCCTGGGAGAGTTGCATCCCGCTCTCCGACGACTGGGGTTGGGTGCCGCGGCCCCGCTGGAAGTCGGCCCGGAAGGTCATCAACACGCTCATCGAGATAGTGGCCAAGGGCGGCAACCTCGTCCTGGGCGTAGGCCCCACGGCCGACGGCCTTATCGAACCCGAAGCCGAGGAACGCCTGCGCCAAATCGGAGCGTGGCTCAAGAAATACGGGCGAGCGATATACGGGACACGGCCCCTCACAGGGGAACCTTCAGACCGGGGAGGCAGTTCTCTCCCCATTAAGGAGGAGGTCTGGTTCACCGCATCGAAGGACGGCACGACGACCTATGCCCTGCTGGCCCTGCCCGAGGACTCACCGCTGCCCGCCACGCTAACCTGGGAAGGCCCCCTGCCACGCAAGGGCAGCACGATGCGCCTCCTGTCCACTGGTCAGCGCTTACGATGGACCGTGAAGGAGGGCCGCGTCACCGTTGCCCTCCCCCACGGTCTGCCAGCCGAACCGCTGGCCATCGAATTCATCCCGTAAACTACCGCTCAGGAAAGAACGGCGTTTG
>JAFSXQ010000164.1 GCA_017444005.1 Bacteroidaceae bacterium
TCCGGTTCTGCCGAAGGCTTCTGCTAGGTTCCGTACTCATGTTATAGTTAGCATATCCTTGATTAAAACTAATTTTATCCGTTTTTGGATAATCTTTTTTGGATATCAGGGCCAGGTCGTTTGGTTCTGCGTATCATTTGCCCTGTCCTTCTATGTCTTTTCATGTCTTTTCCCATGTCTTTTCAAGCAAACGACAAAAAAAGGGCTAAAAAGTTTGGGCATTTCAGAAGAAGTTGCTATCTTTGCATTGTCGAAAACGACTAACCGGGTGATATTCCCGCGAGGGGCAAGCCTTTATCGACACTACCCATTTTATAAAAGAGTCACTTTAATCGGTGGCTCTTTTTACTATTTCACATAGCGGCGCATGAAGATGCGGTAGAAATCAGCACTTAAAGTGAGGTCACGAGTGACAGAAATCGCCTTTTTACCCTTGAATATCAACACCTCCAGCGCTTCATCGTTGCGTTCAAAATATCGTTTGATGCCTCTGACCAGCATACTCGGATTGTAATCCGAAGTCATGTTCAACAAGGCACGGTTAGACTGTCCCACGGAACTGAGCAACTGGGCTTCGACAATATTTTTCCCTGATATGGTCTTCAAGTCGAATAGTTTGTAGACATTGCGTCGTACGAAGATGAAGTCAGCCGTGCGCTGGCCATGAGGGTTGGGCATAATATAGACTTGGTAGCCATGTTCGACGGCCTTTTTAGCCGCTCCCAGCAGGTAGGGGTAGTCTGCATCACCCTCGCCGCCAACAGTGAATATGCAGGGATTATCAACTAGAGGGTGAAACTCCCTTCTGGCGGCAATCTCTTTCAATTTGCTCACATAGGCTGCACCTGTCAGCCCATGCAGCAACAGTAGTTCTGATGCAATGTCGTTAAGTGCCATATCTTTTTAAACGCCTGCAAAATTACAAAATATTGGGGGAACGGAGAAGAATATTTGAAAAAATTATTCTTTAGAAGGGATCCTAGAGGAATCGAAGAAATGGGGGCGGTTCTTGAATGAATCAGGCGTCTCTTCGAGCCGAGCGCTGCTGATTCACGAAATAATCGGGCGGCCGTGCAACCTTTTGGCCGGTTCGAGCGTTATATAGGTGTAGAGCGTGTTTCAAACAGAGCCAATGAACCGAGAACAATTCACCGAACTGATGCAACGGGAACTGCCCCGCCTGCGGAAATTCCTGCTGGCAGCATGCGGCGGCTCTCGCGACGAGGCCGACGATGTGGCGCAGGAGGCACTGCTGAAGGCCTACACGGCGGCGGTGCACGAGGGCGGTTTCCGCGAGGGGACGAACTTCCCGGCTTGGCTCTTCCGGATTGCCTACAATTGTCTGCTGAGTCGCCAGCGACAATGGAAACGCCGGGAGACGACGGACATGGACGCGTTGCACGATGTGGCGGCAACCGACCGCAGCGACGATGCCTTCCGCTACCAGCACCTCTACCGCGCCATCGAGGACCTCACGATGGCCGAGCGCACCGCCGTGCTCCTCTTCTACATGGAGGGCCGCCCCATCCGCGAAATAGCCCAACTGACGGGTGCTCGCGAAGGAACCGTCAAGTCGCTGCTCTCCCGAGGTAGGGAGCACTTGAGGAGGAAGTTGAAAATTGAAAGTTGAAAGTTGAAAGTTCAAAATCGATTAATTATGAACGACAAAGAACTCTACGACCTGTTCCACGCCTATCGCCCTGAATTGAGCGATGACGAAGCCTTCATGGAACATCTGTCGGCCCGGATGGATGCCGTCGATGAACAGCAACGCCCCCGCGTTCGCCCTCTCTTCCGTAGGGCGCTGCCCTGGGCGGCCGGCATAGCCGCATCGGTGGCCATTGGCCTGCTGTTTGTGAGTGTCCCCCAGACGTCCACCGTAGAACCGCCCGTCGAATCGCGCCTGCCCGATGCCCCTTACTACAGGAATCCCATGTCCGCCGACCCCTTCTCGTCCTACGATGATATCGTCAGCGAGATAGAGCAGAGCGGCAGGCAACTGGAACAGGCCATTGCCCAACTTTAACCCCACAGCACCGAAGACGTCTTACAATCGATAAACATCATTCACCATTAAAAGAGAAGAACAATGAAACGGACCATATTCCTGTTGCTCGCATGCAGCCTGACGGGCGCCTGCGCCTTGGACAAAGAGGCGAAGAGCACCGACCCCATCGAGAACCTTGTTGCCTACCTGGACGAACAAGACCACAACAAAACATCTCGGTGCGAGTACTACGAGGGTGGCGAAGTCCTGAAAAAGAAAGTAGTGTATTTTCTGACTGCCTACAAATCGAAAGTATACGATAAAAATGAATGGGGAGAACGGCAGAAAGCCACTGACAACCTCCAGCACCAACTCATTGATTCCTGCTTCCGTGCTTTCCGCTGGGGATGTACCTTTGCCCGCCAATGCTATCACAAGGAGAACCACGTGATGGACAAGGACACCGTGCTCTACGCCTTGGCCCTCGACGGGTTGGACGGAGAGAAGATGCGGTTGGAGGGAACCGGTGGCGACGAATACTGGAACGTGGGCTTCAAGGCCGCACGTGCTGCAACCCTGAGGTTCCATGCAACCAAGGAGTTCGACGTCGCCAATATCGAATACATCACCCGCGAGGAAACGGGTGAGAAAGAGGTTCCCTTCGATATGCGCCCGCTCAACGATTTCATAAAAAGTCTTGTGGATAGAACGGACAGCGCGAAGGTGTATGAAACCCACTACGAATATGATGCTGGAGACGTGAAGAACAGAGGTGCGATGGGAAGATGTTGCTTAACCAATGAAGATGAATCCATTGATACATTCGAAGGCATAACAAAGGGACATCTCTATGTCATCCCCGAATACGAAGCAAAATACGCGGAAGAGGAGTTGGTGCGGTGTATCAGAAATACCTATATAGTGTCAAATCCCAATCAACGATTCGAATACGAGGTTAGTGATACACACCAAGGTAAGTATGAGGGTAAGCGACTCAGGATAAGCAGCAAATGGGAGTGGCCACGATTCTTCAAGTCAAAGACTGTCAAGGCCCAGGAATTGTTTGCCAGTGTATCTGTTGATGGGAATTTCTGCATTCTGGTCGTCGACGAAGTCACTGGAGGCTACGGCATCCCCAGCGACTGGATGCACACTCTCCGCATCAAGGGCCACAAGGCCGAACTCATCCCCGGAGCGTAATTTACACCGTTGCCAGGCTCATGCCGTTGATTTTCCGGTAGAGGTCGAGGGCGAAGACGTCGGTCATGCCGGAGATGTAGTCGAGGACGGCCAGCATGCGCTCGTAGAGCGTGGGGGCCAGGATTTCGTACTGCGGGCTGACGCGGTTGATGAGGATGCGGGAGTAGATGCGGTCGCTGTGGGTGACGGCCTCGAGCATGAGGTCGAGCAGTTGGGTGATGACCTTGTGACCGGCAATCTCGATGTCCACCACCATGCGGGCGTGGTAGATTTTGGCGACGGCCACGCTCACGCAGCGCTTGTAGGCCTGTCGGGGGCGTTCGCTGATGTTGTCGATGAGGCTGCCCTGGAAGCGGCCGTCGAGGATGGCCTCCTCGTTGTCTGTGAACACCCGCACGCATTCGCTTTCCAGCAGGCTGATGGCCACCGAGCGGAGGTAGACGATTTTCTCGTTCACGTCGTCCACGGTCTGCATCCGGGCACTGATGGCCGCCTGTCTCTCGTCGTCGAAGAAGGCGAGCAGCAGGTCCTGTGTCTCCTCCGTGGTCAGAATCTTCAGTTTGTGGGCATCCTCGATGTCCATAATCTGGTAGCAGATGTCGTCGGCCGCCTCCACCAGGTAGACCAGTGGATAGCGTGCGTATTGCTCGCGGCCCTCTGCGTTGCGTATCTTCTTGATGCCCAGTTCCTGCGCTATCTTCTCGTAGTCGGCCTGCTCGGCTTGGAAGAATCCGAACTTGCCCTTTCGCGAAGCCATGTTGCTGGGGTAGGGGTACTTGACGATGCTAGCCAGGGTGGAGTAGGTCATGACGAAACCGCCCTCGCGCCGGCCGTGGAAGTGGTGGGTGAGCAACCGGAAGGCATTGGCGTTGCCCTCGAAGTGGGTGAGGTCCTGCCACTGGTCGGAGGTGAGAGAATCGCCCGTTTCATCGCAAAAATAGGATGCGTACATGCTGCCCCGGCCCTCGCTGAAGTAGGCCCCGATGGCCCGCTCGCCGCTATGTCCGAACGGCGGGTTGCCCAGGTCGTGAGCCAGGCAGGCGGCACTGACGATGCTGCCCATCTCCGTCACGTGGGTCTTGGCCAGTTCGGGCCGTCGCTCCAGCAGCAGCCGGCTGACGTCGTTGCCCAGGCTGCGCCCCACGCTGCTGACCTCCAGCGAGTGGGTGAGGCGGTTGTGTACGAAGATGCTTCCCGGCAGGGGAAACACCTGGGTCTTGTTCTGCAGCCGGCGGAAGGGGGCCGAGAATATCAAGCGGTCGAAGTCGCGCTGAAATTCCGACCGGTCGTCCTCGCGATGGGGGGCTTTCTCCTGCCCGAATCGCTTGTTACTGAGTAGTTGTTCCCACTTCATTTGCGCTCAAATAAATGTTTCATAATGCAAAAGTAACTTAAATTCTTATCTTTTTCAAGGAAAAAGTCGGGAATGTGTCATAAAATCATTAATTTTGCAGTCAAATTCAAAATTGGCTACTATGGAAGTGAAAATTATAAACGGCTCGCACCACGCTTTGCCGCGTTACGAGACCAGCCAGTCGGCAGGCATGGACCTGCGTGCCAACCTCGACGAACCCGTCACCCTGCTGCCCATGCAGCGCAAACTCATCCCGACGGGCCTGCGCATTGCCCTGCCCGAGGGCTACGAGGCACAGGTGCGCCCCCGCAGCGGTTTGGCCCTGAAGCATGGGCTGACGGTGCTGAACTCGCCCGGCACCATCGATGCCGACTATCGCGGCGAGGTGTGTGTCATCCTGATTAACCTGGGGCAGGAGCCCTTCGTCATCAACGACGGGGAACGCATCGCCCAGATGGTGATAGCCCGCCACGAACAGCCCGAACTGGTGGCCGTAGAGGTGCTCGACGAAACGGAACGCGGCGAGGGCGGATTCGGCCATACAGGAGTGTGAAGAGAGTCGAAAGTTGAGAGTTGAGAGTTGAAAGTTAAGAGTTGAGAAAGTTCATAATACTGCTCAGTGTCCTGTTCGCTGTGTTGCCCACCGAGGCTAAACGAAAGCGGAAGGCGGCTCCCCCAAGGGCCGTCAGGACGCAATTGGCCCCGGCTGATGCGCGCAGGCTTTCCTACTTCTATCAGGAAGGCATAAAGCAGAAGTTGAACGGCCATCTGAGCGAGGCCTACGACCTGTTCCTGTATTGCCTCGCCATCGACCCCAACGACCCAGACGCCCTGTTCGAGGCCGGTTACCTGAATTTCTACCTGGGACAGGACAGCGTGGGCACGGAGATGTTCCGCCGTGCAGCGGAAATCGATGACCAGAATCCCCGCTACATACAGTCGTTGGCCGCGGCCTATCTGTCGGGCAACGACCAGGAACGGGCCATTCCCGTGGTGGAGCGCCTGTCGCAGTTGCAGACGCGCCGTTCCGACGTGCTCTACCAGTTGGTGGAACTGTATAAGAACAGCGGGAAGACCGACGATGCCATCCGGGCCCTCGACCGCATCGAGGTGCTGGAGGGACGCACGCTACAGACGGCCCTGCAGAAGTATGCACTGTACGTCGACCGCGGTCGGCAGCAGGATGCCTACAATGTGCTGAAGAGTCTGGAGGAGGAGTCACCCTACGACATGCGCATCCCCATCATCCTGGGGCGTCGCTATCTGGAGAACCAGGATGCGGAACGCGCGCTGGAATGCTTCGACCGCGTGGCCAAAAACGAGCCGCAGAATGCCGACCTGCGCCTGGCCATGATGGAATACTACGAACAGACGGGACAACGGGAGCGTCGCACGGCCCTGCGCGATTCCCTGCTCTATGCCCCGGAGTCGTCCGACGAGGTGCGCGCGCAGATGGCTTCCGTGCTCATCTACGACCTGAAGGGGGCACCCGACCAGCGTCAGCGCGTCATGCAGGTGCTGGATTCGCTGGTCCGTATTTCCCCGTCGGCGCTCATGCACTCGATGCGCGTCAGTTACATGATGGGTGCCAAGATGGGCGAAGACACGGTGGCGCAGGCCATGCGCGAACTGCTGGTGGTGGCTCCGGACAACGAGAATGCCCTGTCGCGCCTGCTGGCCTACTACCTGGGACGGCAGGACTTCGACCAGGTGGCCGAGATTTGCCGCATGGGCATCAACACCCACCCCGAGTCGCTCACCTTCTACTTCTATCTGGCCGTTGCCATGTCCCAGACGAAGCAGAACGCCCAGGGCGTGGAGGTGTTGCAGAGCGGACTGAAGCAGGCCGGCGAGCAGACGAACCCCGAACAACTCTCCGACTTCTACGAACTGCTTGGTCAACTCTACTACGAGGAAGGGCGTGCCGAGGAAGCCTTTGCTGCCTACGACAGTTGCCTGGTGTACAAGGACGACAATGCCGCCTGCCTCAATAACTACGCCTACTACCTGAGCCTGCGCAACGAACGCCTCGACGATGCCGAGCGCATGTCGTACCGGGCCATCAAAATGGAGCCACTCAACAAGACCTACCTCGACACCTATGCCTGGGTACTGTTCATGCAGGGCAACTACACGATGGCCAAGTTCTACATCGACCGCGTAGTGCCTCCGACGCAGACCGACAGTTCGCTTGTGGCCGATGCCGATTTGCATGCTGAGGTGCTGGAGCATGCCGGCGACATCTATGCCCTGTGCGACGACCTGGAACAGGCCCAGCGCTACTGGTCGCTGGCCCAGCAGAAGGGTTCCGATAGTGCCCTGCTGGCCAGGAAACTGAAGTTGAAGAAATATATAAAGGATTAGGGATTAGGGATTAGAGGATTAGGGATTAGAGGATTAGGGATTAGAGGATTAGGGATTAGAGGATTAGGGATTAGAGGATTAGGGATTAGAGGATTAGGGATTATAAGGATTAAAGAATTAGAGATTATGAGAAAGACAGGACTTCTATTTTTTGTCGTTGCTCTGGCGCTGCTGAGTGCCTGCCGCTCGTCGCGCCACGCCCAGCGCACGATGGACGTCAATAGCGGTGCCACACAACAGGTGTGGCCTACACCCTCCGAAACCGGGCAGTCGCAGACAGCACCCGACGAAGGAGACTCGAAGAAGAAAAAGGATAAGAACAAGAAGAACCGGAAGGAGGAAACCACAGTCGTAGCCCGGACCACGGCCCAGGGCGTAACGGCCAAGTTGAACCTGTCGTTGAGCGCTGGTTCGAAGAAGATAAACCTGGGTGGTACCTACAGGCTGAAGCGCGACGAGGTCATCCAGATAAACCTCACCTACACGATGCTCTTCACCATCAATGTGGGCACGATGGAACTGACACCCGACTACATGCTCGTCGTCGACCGCATGAACAAGCGCTACTGCCGTGTCCGTTACAGCGAGGTGCCCACGTTGGCGCAGGCTGGCATCACGTTTGCCTACCTCCAGCGCGTGTTCTGGGGCGAGGAACCGAAGTCGCCCACGGCTGACCTCACGTGGTCGTATGCCAACTGGACCGACCTGGCCGGGGGGCAGTTCCCGGGTCAGATACAGTTTACGACGCGTGCCAAGTCCGACACCTACCGGGCCACGTTCAACCTCTCCAACCTGAGCGAGTCGACCGACTGGGAAAACCACACGGAGGTAGGTTCGCGCTATCAGGCTGTTTCCTATGAGAGCATCCTGAAGGCGCTGATGTCAGTGGCGGGAAATTGAGAATTGAAAATTGAAGAAATGTTTATGAGTACGTATAAGAAGTTCTTGTTGCTGTTGTTTGCTATGCTGTTTGGTGGCGTAGCCCAATTTTCAATTTTCAATTTTAAA
>JAFSXQ010000165.1 GCA_017444005.1 Bacteroidaceae bacterium
ACTTTCAACTTTCAACTTTCAACTTTTTTGTATCTTTGTGGCATGAAATTGCATGTTGTCAGTTTTCAGGTACCCTACCCTGCCGATTACGGAGGGGCAATAGATGTGTACTACAAACTCAAAGCCCTGAAAGAGGCGGGCTATGAAATCGTATTGCACACCTATGCCTACGGGGATCGCATCCATCAGGATGTACCAGCGGACGTATACGACCAGATTTATTACTATCAGCGTGAGACAGGTTGGAAACGCCAGTTTTCCCTATTGCCATACATCGTATCCACACGTAGAGACGAAGAACTCCTGCGCAGGCTCTGCCAGGACGATGCGCCCATACTATTCGAGGGGCTGCATACGTGCTATCCTCTCGATCATCCTCTGCTGAAGCACCGGAAGAAGATTGTCCGTATGCACAACATCGAACACGAATACTATTGGCGACTGGCGTGCCAGACAGGACTGAACTGGCGTACGCTTTACTATGCCATCGAAGCCCTGCGTCTGCACCTCTTCGAACGGAAATTGCATCATGCCCAACTGATTTGCGCCATTACAAAAGCCGATGCACAAAAACTCAGCAGGAAGTATGGAAGCGTCTCTGTTGTACACTTGCCGTGTTTCTTCGATCTCAGTTTCCCTTCCTCATCCGTTGAAACGAATCGGTTTGTGCTCTATCAAGGGAACCTCGCCGTCGAAGAGAACCACCGGGCGGCACGGTTCATCATCCGCCAGATTGCCCCGCGCTGTCCCGACACGTTGTTTGTCATTGCCGGCCGGAATCCCCATCTGGGGAACGTGCCAAGGAACGTGGAAGTCGTTGAGAATCCTACCGACGAGCACCTCGACCTGCTGTTGCGTACGGCACGCATTCACCTCATGCTTACCTTCCAGCCGACAGGCATAAAACTGAAACTGCTGAATGCCTTGGTCAAGGGGCAGGGACACATCATTGCCAACCACGACATGCTCTATGGGCACTCGCTGGGGCAACTATGCATCCGTGCAGACCGTCCGGCCGAAATTGCAGACAAGATTCACCGGTTCATCGACCAAGAGCCAGAAGCGTCGGAACTGGAGAAAAGAAGGAAGACCCTACAAAAAATTAAAAAGGCCGGAATCTCACGACTCAGCCTTTTTCAATAGGTATTAGTTTTTAAGGTAAAAAGATTGTTTTAGAATAACTGGTGCAAAATTACCCCTTTTTGGGGACTACTCCAAATAAATTTGCATGTTATAAAACATATTTCCTATTTCATGGCCCGAAATGTATGTTTTTTCGCAAAAAAACACTACCTTTGCACTTGATTTAATATACATATTCATTATGGCATTCAACGATAACACGGAAAATACGGAGAAACGTTCATTGAACTTCATTGAACAAAAGATAGAGGCCGACCTGGCTGAGGGTAAGAACGGAGGAAAAGTGCAGACGCGCTTCCCGCCCGAACCGAACGGCTACCTGCACATCGGACACGCCAAGGCCATAGCCCTGGACTTCGGTGTCGCCAAGCGGTACGGCGGCAAGTGCAACCTGCGCTTCGACGACACGAACCCCCAGAAGGAGGACACGGAATACATCGAAAGCATCGAACACGACATCAAGTGGCTGGGCTACGAGTGGGCCAATGTCTACTATGCCAGCGACTACTTCCAGCAGTTGTGGGACTTTGCCGTGTGGCTTATTAAACAAGGACGCGCGTACGTGGACGAACAGAGCGCCGAAGTGATAGCCCAGCAGAAGGGCACCACCACGACGCCGGGCACGAACAGCCCCTACCGCGACCGCCCCATCGAGGAAAACCTGCGTCTGTTCGAGTTCATGAACAGCGGCAAGTGCGAGCCGGGCACCCTGGTGCTGCGCGCCAAAATCGATATGGCCCACCCCAACATGCTCGTCCGCGACCCGCTCATCTATCGTGTGCTGAACATTCCGCACATCCGCACCGGCAACAAGTGGAACGCCTACCCGATGTACGACTTCACGCACGGACAGAGCGACTACCTGGAGGGTGTCACCCACTCGCTCTGCACGCTGGAGTTCGTGGAGCACCGGCCTCTCTACGACCTGTTCGTCGGCTGGATGAAGGAATGGCGTGGCGAAACAGAAAACATAGAAGACAACCGGCCCCGCCAGACAGAGTTCAACAAACTGAACCTCTCGTACACGCTGATGTCGAAGCGTAACCTGCTGGCCCTGGTCAACGAAGGGATGGTCAGCGGCTGGGACGACCCCCGCATGCCGACTATCTGCGGATTCCGCCGTCGCGGCTATTCACCCGAATCGATACAGAAGTTCATCGACAAGATTGGCTACACCACCTACGATGCGCTGAACGAAATGGCCCTGCTGGAAAGCGCCGTTCGCGAAGACCTGAACAGTCGCGCCCTGCGTGTCTCGGCTGTGCTCGACCCCGTCAAGGTGGTCATCACCAACTATCCGGAGGGACAGACCGAGATGCTCACCGCCGTGAACAACCCCGAGAACGAGGCCGACGGCACGCATGAGGTGGAGTTCAGCCGCGAACTGTGGATAGAGCGCGATGACTTCCAGCAGGTGGCCGAGAAGAAGTTCATGCGCCTGGCTCCCGGCAAGGAGGTGCGCCTGAAGAACGCCTACATCATCCAGTGTCAGGAAGACCATCCCTGCGACGTGGACGAGAACGGCAAGGTGACCTGCATCTACTGCACCTACGACCCGGAGACCCGGAGCGGACTGCCCGGAGCCGACCGCAAAATCAAGGGCAAGACCCTGCACTGGGTCAGTTGCCACGATGCCGTACGGGCCGAAGTGCGCCTGTACGACCGGCTCTGGAAGGTGGAGAATCCGCGCGACGAGATGGCTGCCATCCGCGAACAACAGCAGTGCGACGCCGTTACGGCCATGCGGCAGATGATAAACCCCGACAGCCTGACCGTGCTCACTGAGTGCTACGTAGAACCGTACGCCGCCACCATGCAGTCACTGGCCTACCTACAGTTCCAGCGCATCGGCTACTTCAACGTCGACACCGACTCAACGGCCCAGCACCCTGTATTCAACAAGACCGTAGGACTCAAAGACACCTGGAAGAAGTGAACGAAGACTACAACTATTTCCAAGACGAAGAATTCCGTGCCTCGCTTGCGGCCTACGAACACATGCAGCAAACGGGCGAGGAGACCGAACTCGACTCGGAAACGCTGACCGACATTGCGGAGTACTACGCCATGAACCAGCGCATGGACGATGCAAACCGTTGCATCCAGTATGCGTTGTCGTTCTATCCCGACAGCGTCGACCCGCAGATATTCCTCTCGCGCCAGCAGATGTTCTTCGGTAACAAGGAGAAAGCCTGGAGCATCTGCAAGGCCATTCCCGACCAGGAAGACCGGGAAGTCATCTTCCTGCAAGCGGAACTCTATTTCTACTTCACCGAGCCGCAAGATGCGTTCCAGTTGCTTTCGCAGCACTACAACGACTTGCCCGACGACGAGGCGCCGGAGTTCCTCTTCGACAGCATTGCCCTTTGCATGGACTACGGATTTGGCGAGAAGGCGCTGACGTGGGTATTGCAGTTGCGGCACGACTTTCCCGACTACATACCTGCCATTCCCCTGCAAGCCGAGGTACACAACCTGCGCCACGAGTATCAGCAGGCCGTGGACCTGTTGATGCCCAATCTGCCCTTGCTGGCTTTCGAGACTCAGGCCTGGCTTCAACTGGCCGAGGCACAACTGTGGCTCGACAACTACGACGAGGCACTCGAAGCCACCGACTATCTCCTGGCCATTAGCACTGACAATGCCGAGGGACTGATGATGCGGGCCAACATCTTACTGGACCTGGGAGAATTCGACGAGGCCCACAGCCTCTACACGCGTTTCCTCAGTTTCTTCCCCAACGACGAAAAGGCCAACTACCTCGATGCCCGTTGCCTGGTGGAACAGGAGAAGTACGCCCAGGCCATACAACGCCTCGAACTGCTGGCTGCCAAGCCCGGCTCCACCCTGATGGGCTACGTCTATTCCCACCTGGCCTACTGCTACGACCAACTGGGGCACACCGAACAGGCGCTCCACTATCGTCAACAGGCCGAACGCGAGGAATACAACTGCTTGGGGGAATTGTTCCCCGACCTCTACCCCAATGCGCCTCTCGACGATGGGACGCTGCCATTCTGAGAAAGCCATGAATACAAAAAGGGCCCGCAACTTGCAAGTTGCGAGCCTTTTTGTATCTGATAATCAGAATATCTGAGTTGTCTAATTCCCTCCCGGTCAGAGACGTCGTGTGTAGTCGACCATCTTAATCGCAGTGATGGCACATTCGTCCCCCTTGTTTCCAAGCATTCCACCCGCACGCATTTCGGCCTGTTCCATATCGTTGCAGGTCAAGAGACCATAGATGACAGGCGTGTTGCCCTCGGCATTCAACTGGGCCAATCCCTGCGTGGCACCCTGACAGATATAGTCGAAGTGCGGTGTGTCGCCACGGATGACACAGCCGATGGCGATGACGGCATCGAAGCGACCGGACTTAATCATGCGCGCAGCACCATAGACGAGTTCGAAACTGCCGGGTACGGTCAGCGTGGTGATGTCCGCTTCATGTGCGCCATGATGCAGCAGCGTGTTGCGAGCGCCCTCGAACAGGGCACCGGTGATGTCGCTGTTCCACTCCGAAACGACAATGCCGAACTTCATGCCTTCAGCCGAAGGAACGGTTGCAGGATCGTAGTCAGAGAGATGGTGAAATGCTGTAGCCATAGGAGGAATTACTTCACGCGCTGGATATACTTCTCGATTTCCTGGCCCTGCATGCTGCCACGATAGTTGGCCTTAACCTCTTCGTAGAGTTTCAGCGCCTCGGCGGTCTTGCCCTCTGCCTCGAGAATCTCACCGGCCTGAACCAGGTAAAGCGGAGACAGGACGATGTTGTCGGCCTTCTTGGCAGCCTTCTTCAGGGTCTCGACGGCCTTGTCGTTCTGGCCCAGTTCAGCATACACGTTACCCAGTGCACCGATAGCAGCGGGGCTGATCATCTCGTCGCCCTTTGCATCGAAGTCCTTCAGGTATTTCTCGGCGTCCTCATACTTACCCGTCTGGGCGTATGCCAGTCCGGCATAGAGTTTAGCCACGTTGCCGGCCTTGGTGCTGCCATACTTCTTGGCAACCTCCACCAGGCCCAGCACCTGCTGACCGTCGCCATTGAGGGCCTTCTCGAAGTCGCCCTTCTGGTACAACTGCTCGCAGGGGAACAGGGCCTCAGCGGCCTTCTGGTTCTGCCCTTCGAAATAGTAGTTGGCACCGATGACTGCCAGTATCAACACGAGCAAGCCACATACACAGTAACCAATCTTCTTCAGATTCTTCTGAATGAAACTCTCTTCCTGTACAGCCTCCTGGGCCGTAACCTTTTTCTTGTTTTCTGCCATATTTTTATTTACTTTTTATTTAATTTCACACAAATCGGATGCAAAGTTACGAATAAGTGCGTAAAAAGCCAAATTAATTTGAGCATTTTCGAACGAGAGCAACTAAAAACGCGGTTTAATGATACAATATCTCGGCTTATTTTACTATCTTTGTACCGAAATGATACTGAAACGCCTATCCATACTCAACTATAAGAACATTGCGCAAGCCGATCTCGAGTTATCGGCGGGCATAAACTGCCTGATCGGGCACAACGGCGAGGGCAAGACGAATTTGCTGGACGCTATATACTTTCTGTCGATGTGCAAGAGTTCGACAACGAACATCGACTCCACTTGTGTGCGGCATGGGCAGGACTATATGGTGCTACAGGGCCTGTACGAACGGGAGGATGGCACCCCCGAGGAAATCTACTGTGGACTGAAAACCGGACAGAAGAAGGTATTCCGTCGCAGCAAGAAGGCCTACAAACGCCTGGCTGAGCACATCGGCCTCATCCCTATCGTCGTGGTGAGTCCGGACGACAGCAGTCTGATAGCCGGAGGGAGCGAGGAACGCCGCCGTTTCCTGGACATCGTCATATCGCAATGCGAACCGGCCTACATCGATTCGCTGATGCGCTACAACAAAGCCCTGCAACAACGCAATGCCATGCTGAAGATGGAGGGAGTGGAACCTGATCCGGAGGTCATCGCACTATGGGAGGGACTCATGGCCAAGGAGGGCGAGTTCATCTATCATCGACGGACCGAATATGTCGAACGCCTGATACCCACCTTCCAGCGCTACTACAGCACCATATCGCAGGGAGCCGAAGAGGTGGGACTGCACTACGTGAGCCATGCACAGCGAGGCCCGCTGTTAGACGTGATTCAGCGCGACCGGCAGCGAGACAGGGCCGTGGGATACTCGCTCCACGGCATCCACAAGGACGAGTTGGAAATGACGCTCGGTGGCTTTCCCATCAAACGCGAGGGAAGTCAGGGACAGAACAAGTCGTATCTCATTGCCTTGAAGTTAAGCCAGTTCGACTTCCTCCGGCGCACGGGTAGCAACACGACTCCGATACTCCTGCTCGACGACATTTTCGACAAACTCGACGCCACCCGCGTTGAGCAAATCGTCCGACTGGTATCGGGAGAAGACTTCGGACAGATATTCATCACCGACACCAACCGCGACCATCTGGACCAGATTCTCCGCCTCGTGCCCGGCAACCACCGCATGTTCCATGTCGAAAAAGGACAATTCGAACCATGAAGCGCACCAACACGGAACTGCTGCGCGACGTCATCCTGCGCTACCTGCGCGAGGAAGGACTGGAAACGCCACTCAACGAACACAGGGCCGTACTGGCCTGGCCGCGAGTGGCGGGTCCGACTATTGCCCGCCTGACGGGAGACGTCAGTTTCCGTCAGGGGACACTATTTGTGAAAATCCTCCGCCCGGCCCTGCGGCAGGATCTTATGATGGGGCGTACCCAACTTGTGCACAAACTAAACGCCGAGGTCGGAGCGCAAGTGGTACAAAGCATCGTATTCTATTGAACCTTTTCTATGAACTCTATCTCCACGATGCGGAGTTCGCTCTTGGTCTCACCGCCGTTCTTGGCCTTGAAGAGGTCTAACTCGCCTGCTGCGGGTTCGGCCACCTCCACAATGCCCCCAAAGGCATCCTCGTCCTTTCCGGCTCCCTTGAGGCGAATGGTGATGTCGCTCGCCTTCACCCGCTTGGTGGGTTTCAGGTGGACGTAGCCAAGGCTGCGTTCCGTTTCGCCGCTCCAGATGAGTTTCTTCCCGGCATAGATTTCAAGGGGATAACTGCGCAGACGCCAGCCGGTGAGTTTCAGACAGATGTCGTTGACAACAGCCTTCCGGGCGAGTTTGTAGGTAATCCAGGCGGTGGAGAGGCGACCGTCGTTTTTCCACTCCGACAGTTCGTTATCGTCGAAACTGCGCGAAGCGTGGTCGCTGTCGTAACCGGCCGTTGCAGAAGCAATTCCGATGCCGCGAGCCTGCTCGGTGTAGGAAGGTGTAAACGGTGTCTCTCCGCGGTCGAGGCGTCCCTTCAGCGTCAGTTGGGGAAGATAGTTCTCGCCCGCAGAGGTGGTGGCCAAACTAACGGTTGCAGATTTCACGCCTTCGGCAGTGGCTGTGAGGCGTACGGCGCCAGGATTTGTCGTAGTGCGGACAAGGACGCGATTGACGCCACATTCCACAGGCAGGTCTGTTGCGCCTACGTAGTTATCGGAGACGTTCTTCGTTGCTGCCGCATCGAGTAAGCCAGAGGGTCGGTTGTCGTCGGGACGCTGTAACGACTGATTGTTGCGCGTGGCTATACCGCCTATCCACGTGGCTTCGCCAGAGAGTTCGAAGTGAATCATACGGTCGTCGAGCGGACAGCGACGGCCTTCCTTGTCGAGCACCTCCACTTGGAAGAGCACTATGTCGGCCCCGTCGGCTTTCGTGCCCTCCGGGTTCTGGATGGCCGTAAGTTTCAACTGATAAGGTTCGCCGACGGTCTCCAATTTGTAGCGACTGCCATCGGAGGCAACGCCTTCGAGCGTCCCGGCCTCAAAAGGCACGTTGTCGAAAGTGAAGAGATAGCGATAGTCCTGCCTGCCCTTACCCAGCGAACGCCCGTTGAGGAACAGTTCCACCTCGTCGCCCGTGGACACGACATACACGGGCTTGGAGAACTTCTCATTTTCTCCATTTCTCTTTTTCTCATTTTCCCCATAGTTCCAGTGCCCCACAATATAGGTCTGCGCCTTCTCGGGCTCCACCCATCCGCTCCACATTACCTGGTGGGCGAAGAAGGCATCCTTGGGCAGGCGCATGGCATCGGCAACACCGCTCGTTCGGTAGTTCGACTCGCCGCGATGGTGGGTGTTGGTGTCGGAGAAGACAATCTTCACGCCGCCCGACGAGACGCGCGTGCCCGTTCCAGGGCGCTCCAGCCAGTAGTCGTACCAGCGGCGCACCATCTCTACGGCAAACTGGTCCATGTTGTGGTTGTACTCCCGGGCCGGATTACCCCGATAGAGCGGCCCTTCGCCCTCCTTGTGGTAGGGGTAACTCCACTGGTCCCAATACTTGCGCAGACCCTCGTCGCGACAGTACTCCATCGCCCACATGGGGTGCTTGTGGCTCTTGTTGATGTAGAGCATTTCGCCGCCGTACTCCGCCTCGTCGATGTCCAGCATTTCGCGACTGCCGATGGCGCGTCCGCCGTGCGGGTCAAACTCGTCGCGGATGGCCTTCATCTCCAGCATGTGTTCGCGGCTGATGCTCTCGTTGCCGCTCTCGTAGAAGAGGATGGAGGGATTATTCCTATTATATATAATGGCATCGCGCATCAGGGCCGTGCGCTGCTGCCAGCGAGCCCCCGTCACGTCCTTCTCGGCATCGCCTGCGGGCATGGCCTGCGGCAGTCCCACACGGTCGCACGACTCGATGTCCTGCTTCCACGGTGTGACGTGCATCCAGCGCACCATGTTTCCGCCCGACTCCACCATCAGACCGTTGGAGTAGTCGCTCAGCCAGGCCGGCACGCTCAGGCCCACGCCCGGCCATTCGTTCGACGTGCGCTGGGCATAGCCGTGCACCATCATCACGCGGTCGTTCAACCATATCTTACCCTCGCCGAAACGCGTCTTGCGGAAGCCCGTTCGGGTGACCACATCGTCAATCTTCGAGCCGTCGTCGGCCTTGAGCAGTGTCTTCACCGTATACAGGTAGCCGTAGCCCCACGACCAGAAGTGCAGGCCCTCCACCCGCTGCTCGATCCCGACGGTGCGCGTCTCGCCCGGCTGCACGGTGATGCGCTCACCGTTGAAGTGAGCCACCTCCCGCCCGTCGGCATCGAGCACCTTGGCAAACAGGGTGAACGAGCGCGCCCGCGTGTCCTCGTTCCGCACCTGCGACTCGGCGTGAATCACGGCCCGGCGACCTGGGATGTCGAAGTCGGTGTCATAGATGTATGTGCCCGTCGTGCCCAGGTTGGAGTAGAGCGGCAGCGTCTGATAGAGCCGGTCGTTGAAGTGCAAATAAACGTTCTTGGGTATGCCGCCGTAGTTCGCGTTGAAGTTGCGGTCGTTCCACTGGTAACGGCTCTGGAACTCGCGCGAACGATAGTTCCAACTGTTGTCGCAGCGCACGGCCAGTACGTTCCTGCCCACCTTCACGTAGGGGGTCAGGTCGAAGCCGCAGGCCATCACGCCGTTCTCGCTGAAGCCCAGATGCTGGCCGTTCAGGTAGAAGTCGGCC
The DNA here is from genome assembly GCA_017444005.1 of Bacteroidaceae bacterium. GTDB lineage: Bacteria > Bacteroidota > Bacteroidia > Bacteroidales > Bacteroidaceae > Physcousia. The sequence continues at coordinate 9,687 of JAFSXQ010000165.1, forward strand.
CCCTGGCGTACGCCCTCGAACTCCACGAAGACCTTGCCCCGAACGTCTTCTTCGGAAAGCATGAATGTCTTACGATACCAGCAGATGGTGTCCGTCAGGTCGACGATGTCCTTACGGAACGCCTCGTCGCCATTGAAGGCATAGGGCAACGTCACACACTGCCATGCAGCATCATCGAAGTCGGGCTTCACGGCCTCTGCGAAGTCGCCAACCCGTAGGCGCCATTCGGCATTAAAGTTGAGTTTCACTCGTTCCGTTGCTCCCATGCTGAGGCTCGTGGCCAACACCGTCACGAGGCAGATGGCAAATTTCTGGAATTTCATTGTCACATCCATTTTAACGTTTATATTTCCAATACATAAAGAGGCCATGTCGTTTTTCAGACACAGCCTCTTACGCTTACGTTTGACTTTGTGATCACTCCTCGCACAGTTCGGTGAGGATGCCACAGGTCGACTTCGGATGCAGGAAAGCGATGTGCAGGCCGTCGGCGCCCTTGCGGGGAGCCTTGTCGATGAGGCGGATGCCCTTCTCGTCGCACATGGCGAGGGCTTCGCTCACACCGTCCTCAACCTTGAAGGCTACGTGATGAACGCCACGGCCGCCGTTGTCGAGGAACTTCTGCACGGTGCTCTCGGGGCAGGTGGGTTCCAGGAGTTCCAGTTTCACCTCGCCCACTTTCAGGAAGGCGGTCTTCACCTTCTGGTCTTCTACTACTTCGGTCTTGTACACTTCCAGACCCAGTACGTCCTGGAAATAAGGCAGCACTGCGTCGATGCTCTGTACGGCAATGCCCAGATGTTCGATTCTTGAAATCTTCATGACTATATTTAATAATTAATTAAATGGTTATTGATGCAAAGTTACAATAAAAATGGGAATTGAGAAAGAAGAATCAGGAATTATTTCAGAATTCGATGAGGAAACGGGCATTAATCATGCGGCCCGTGAGGTAATTGGGGACGGCAAACTGGCTGCCCTGTATGTCGGTGACCCAGTAGTAGCCCGAGACGTTGCTGAAGCCGAAGATGTTGAAGCAGTCGAGGCCCAGCCAGATGTTCCTGACGGCATTGTGGCGCAGGTGGCGGTCTTCGTTGTTCAGCACGCGGTAGTTCATGCCGATGTCGATGCGCTTGTAGGCCGTTGCACGGAAGACCTGCTTCTCCAGCCCCGTGTGTGGCGGTCCGAAGGGCAGGCCGTCGGCAAACGAGGCTTTCAGGTTCATGCGCCAGCGGGTGGTACCCGGGAAGAAGTCGGAGAAGAAGAAGTTGAGGTTCCAGCGCTGGTCGGTGGGCTGTGGTATCTTCTTGCCGTTGATGTCCATCTGGGCCTTCATCAGACCGAAACTTATCCAACTGTCGGTGCCCTGGGTAAGTTGTCCGTATATCTTCAGGTCGATGCCGGCCACGTAGCCCTTGGCCAGGTTTTGGCCGTAGTAGACAATCTTCACGTTGTCGACGTTGTAGGGGATGATGTTGCTCTGGACCTTGTAGTAGACTTCGGTGGTGAACTTGAAGGGGCGCTGCAGGACGCGGAACTTGTACTCCATACCCCCCAGCAGTTGGAAGGAGCGTTGCGATTTGATGTCGCGGTTCAGCCGGACGACGGTGTTGCCCTGGGTGGTGACGGTGTCGCGCAGTTCCTTGTAGAAGGGGCGCTGGTAGTAGAGGCCCGTGGCCAGGCGGAAGGTGAAGTTATCGTTCTTTGCAGGCACGTAACCCATCGACACGCGCGGCGAGAAGAGCCATTCCGAGTTCCACGACCAGTAGGAGAGGCGCGCGCCGTAGTTGACGCTGAGGATGCCCAGTTTCGACTCGTGGCGCCAGGTGTCCTGCAGGTACATCTCCATGTGGTTGGTGCTGATTTCGTTGATGCTCTTCAGGTTATAGATGAGCATGAGGTCGCTGCCCGTGTGGGGGATGCTGTAGCCGCTGGAGTCGCGGCTTTCCCACTCGCGACTGTTCTCCCAGATGCGGTCGTGGCTCCACGAGAGGCCGGCCAGCATCGTGTGACCGCGACGCCGCAGGTCGTACTCCATCTTCAGCGTCTGCGTACTGCTGGTGAGCAGGTTGCGGGCGTGTTCCATGTAGGTGCCCACGGCCAGTTGGCTGCCCACGATGGCGTCGTCGAGCCAGTACTGCCCTTGTATGTCGTAGGTCTCGCGCTCCTTGGTGCTGAAGGCACTGAACGAGAAGCTCAGGTTGGAGCGGCTGTTGATGCGGCGCGTGAGTTTGGCTGTACCGAAGAGCGTGCGGAAGAGGTCTTCCTCCTTACCATCGAAGTAGACGCGGAACGACTTGATATCCTCCATCGTGCCGAAGCGCGTTTCGCGGTCCTTGGGCACGAAGCGGTAGTTGTTTTTCGAGATGTAGCCGATGATGTCGAAGGTCCAGTTCCGGGAGGGTGTCCACGAGAGATAGGCCTGATAGTCGAGGAAGCGGGGGCGGTATTCGCCCTTCGTCTCCAGTGCGCCCAGCATGTACTGCGTGGTCTTGTAGCGCAGGCCGTTGGAGAAGGAGAACTTCCGGTTACCATAGCCCGCGTAGGCGTTGGCGCCGAGCAGGGATGCCTGCAGCGAGCCTTCCCATCCGCGCGGCTTGCGATAGGTGATGTCCAGGACGCTCGACATCTTATCGCCGTACTTGGCCTCGAAACCACCGGCCGAGAAGTCGACCCGTTCCACCATGTCGCTGTTGATGACCGACAGGCCCTCCTGCTGCCCCGAACTGATGAGCAAGGGGCGATAGACCTCGGCTCCGTTGATGTAGACGCAGTTTTCGTCGAACGAACCGCCGCGTACGTTGTACTGGCTGGAAAGTTCGTTGTGGGTGGAGACGCCGGCCTGCGTGGCCACCAGTTCCTCTACGGCATTGCCCGTGGTGGAGGGCAGCCGCTTCAGTTCCTCGGTGTTCAGCGTCTGTGTCTGCGACAGTTGGCGCCGCATCTCCACCACCTCCACATCGTCCAGTTGGTGGTCGGTGCTCTTCATGACGATGTTCAGCACCAGTTCGCCCTGGGGCTTCTTCAGTACGCGGGTCCGCTTCTGGAAGCCAATCATCTGATAGACCACCACCACGCTGTCGGCCGAGCGGAACTGGATGTTGTACTTGCCGTCGATGTTAGCCGTTGTGGCAATGCCCTGCCCCTCGATGCGGACGATGACCATCGGTATGGGTTCCTGCTTCTCGTCGACGACGGTGCCGCGCAGTTTGACGCGCGTGGTATCCGTCGCCTCTTGGGCACGGAGAGATTGAGAAAATGAGAGAATGAGAAAATGAGAAAGCAGCACAAACCACTTTCCCATACCTGTCCTATGGTGCGTCATATCTCTCATTTTCTCATTTTCTCAATGTCTCATTCTCTCAATTTCTCATTATCTAATAACGCGCACGAAAGCGATTTATTATGCTGGCGTCAGGGTTTTTCGCTAACCGTGAGGCGAAAATTGCCACTGGCCTGGCTGTAGAGCGTGTAACTGTAGGCCGTGATGCTGCCCACGCAGCCATCGCCTGTGCCGCCGAAGAAGGTGCCGCCCATACCGTCGGCCGAGTTGCTCCATCGGGCATTGAACTTGCAGGTGTAGTTGCCGGGAACGGTGTTGGAGGGCAGGTACAGTCGCCAAGTAGGGTTGCTGCTGTCCAGACCGCCGTAGTTGGTGTCCTTTGCTGTGTAGAGTTCCTCCTTCTCAGTGCTGCCGTCGGGCAGGGTAATCATGATGTCCATCGACCAGATGTAACTGGTGGCGTTCAGATAGTTTCCCTTGTATAGTTGAACGGCTGTAATGAACACGCTGTCGCCCGGATAGACCACCGAAGGCTCAACGCGGAAGCCCTGATACGTGGGGGGATAACTGCTTGTATCTTCGTCGCCACATGCAGCGAATGTGAGGGCCACGATGCCCACTAAGAGTAAGGTTAACTTCTTCATCTTTTGCTATATTAGATTAAATTGTTTAAGTGCTTGATAAAGTCGCTGTACGGGCAGGCCCATGACGTTGAAGTACGAGCCCTCGATGCTTTCCACACCGATGTAGCCTATCCACTCCTGTATGCCGTAGGCCCCTGCCTTGTCCAGCGGACGATAGTGGCCGACGTAGTAGTCAATCTCCTCGTCCGTGAGACGGGCAAAGCGCACTTGGCTGACGCACGCGAAGGTGTGTTCGAGTCCCTCGGTGAGCAGCGTGACGCCCGTGATGACCTGATGCGTGCGACCGCTGAGTTTGTGCAACATATCGCGGGCCTGCTGCCCGTCGTGCGGCTTGCCCAGCACCTCGTCGTCCAGGCAGACGATGGTGTCGGCGGTGATGATGAGTTCGCCCGGCGCCAAGGTGGGGCGATAAGCCGCAGCCTTTTTCCGCGCAATGGTGCGTGCAATCTCTTCTCCCGTCAGGCCGCTGGGGTACGACTCGTCGATGTCCGGCAACAGGCGAACCTCGAAGTCGAGGCCCAGGCCTGCCAACAGTTCTTTGCGGCGCGGACTGCCGCTGGCTAGTATTATCTTTTTATGGGTCATATAGGTCTTATAAGTCTTATGGGTCTTATGGGTTACCAGCCGAAGGCCTTCTTGTCGGCCATCCACTTGCCTTGTGCACGAAGCACCTGTTCGATGACGTCGCGCCCACAGCCGTAGCCGCCCATCAGGGGGCTGACGTAGGTGCTGATTTCCTTGATCTCGGGGGCGGCGTCGGCGGGACAGCACGGACAGCCGCAGCGCTGCATGACCTCGTAGTCGGGGATGTCGTCGCCCATGAAGATGACCTCTTCGTCGCGCAGCCCGTACTTCGCCGTCAGCGCCTCGTAGGTCTGCATCTTCACGGCGGCTCCGATGAAGATGTCCCGGATGCCCAGCCCCTCGTAACGGACGCGAATGGCATCCACCTTGGCACCGGTGATGATGGCAATGTGCAGGCCCATCTTCACGGCCAACTGCAGGGCGTAGCCGTCCTTGATGTTCACCGTCCGGCAGGGAATGCCCGTCGTGTCCATCGGTATGGTCTCGGCGCTCAGCACGCCGTCGATGTCGAAGACGATGGCCCGGATTTTTGTCAAGTCATAGTTTATCATGATTTGGATGTCAATTATGCATTATGCATTATGAATTATGCATTAAATAAATGCTAGTACTCATTAGTCGATATAGTTCTTTGGCCCTGCCCGTCAGCATGTCCTCGTGCCGGCGGATTACCCCTTCGTCGAAGCGCACGGCGGGCCCTGTCTGTGCCTGGCGCGGGGGGATGGAGTGGACCTTGCGAGCTGTCTCGTCGATAAGCGGCAACATCACCTCGAAGGGCAGACCGACCTCGCGAAGCGCTTCGGCGGACAGGTCGTAGCAGTGGTTCACAAAGTTGCAGGCGAAGACGGCGGCCAGGTGCAAGTGGCGGCGCGACGGGCTGTCGAGCCGGTGCACACAGCGACTGACGGAACGGGCCAACAGTTCCAGCAGTTGCACGTCCTCCGCATCGGCAGCCTCCAGGAAAACGGGAATCTCTGCGAAGTCCACCAATCGTTGCTTGCTAAAAGTCTGCATGGGGTACAGCACCCCACGACGGCGCTGGGGCAGCACGTTCACGTCCGTGGTGCCCGAAGTGTGGGCCACCAACTGCGACGCACCGCCCAGACGGGCTGCGACATCGGCTATGGCGTCGTCCTTGACACTAATCAGCACCACCTCGCCACGAACATCCTCCGGCGCGAAACTGCGCCCGTGCAACCACACCACCTCATGCCCCGCCTGGCTCAGAGCATGGTGCAGGTTGGTGCCCAGATTGCCCGTTCCGATGAGGGTGACTACCATTGCTCCGTATGTACGCGTTCCCACTTCAGGCGTTCCTCGTTCTGGGGCTTGCGCTCCATGCCCTTATGGCCCACGGCCACGATGCACAGCACGCGCACCTCCCCGGGAATGCCCAGCAACTGCCGCACGTTGTCCTCGGCACTGCGGCCTTCCTTATCCTTGCGTTCGCGCACCTGCACCCAGCAGGCTCCCAGGCCCAGGTCCTCGGCTTGCAGCAGCATCATGGTGGCGGCCACGCTGCCGTCTTCCACCCAGGCATCGCTAACGGCGGGTTCGCCCAGCACCACGATGGCCGCAGGCGCTCCGGCTATGAGTTCGGCACCCATGTCCTTGCACTGCGACAGCGCTGCCAGCCGGTCCCGGTCCGTGACGGTGACAAAGGCATAACTGTGCATGCCCTTGCTCGACGGAGCCATCAGGGCGCTACGCATGAGGCATTTCAACTGCTCTTCGCCGACGGGTTCCTCCGTGAACTTCCGGTGGCTGCGACGCATGGTTATCAGTTCGCTAAAGTCTTTCATTGTGGTCTTTTTCTAAGGTTGACAGATGCAAAGTTAATCATTTATTTCGACACGGCAAAGGATTAGCCGCTATCATTTGTCTTCTGCCGCCCGTTCCAAAAGTGAGTTCCACACGTGGAACTGGCGAGTTCCACACATGGAACTGATGAGTTCCACGCGTGGAACTCACTTGAACATCACTACTCTTCAATCCACGACTTAGGAGCAATTTTATACAAAAACATGAGTAATAAGCCTCGGGATTTGGTCATGTCTCGGAAAATCACTATCTTTGCACCCCTGAATATAATATATAAGGTATAAAGATATGATAAGAATAGCCATACAATCGAAAGGGCGTCTCTACGAAGACACCATCAGCCTCCTGACCGAGGCCGGCATCAAGATTCCGAGCAGCAAACGCACCCTGCTGGTGGAGAGCCAGAACTTCCCCGTCGAGATTCTCTACCTGCGCGACGACGACATCCCACAGAGCGTAGCCTCCGGCGTTGCCGACCTGGGCATCGTGGGACGCAACGAACTGGAAGAGAAGGGCGAGGACGTGGACATCATCCGGCCCCTGGGCTTCAGCAAGTGCCGCCTGTCGCTGGCCATACCCAAGGCCGTCGACTACACGGGCCTGCAGTGGTTCGAGGGCCGCAAGATAGCCACCAGTTACCCCAACATCCTGCGCCGCTTCATGCAGGAGCACGGCATCCAGAGCGACATTCACGTCATCACGGGCAGCGTGGAGATAAGTCCGGGCATAGGCCTGTCGGACGCCATCTTCGACATCGTGTCGAGCGGCGGCACGCTGGTCAGCAACAACCTGCGCGAGGTGGAGGTGGTGATGAAGAGCGAGGCCCTGCTCATCGGCTACAAACAGATGAGCGAGGAGAAGCGCCAGGTGCTGGACGAACTGCTGTTCCGCATCGAGGCCGTGAAGAACGCCGAGGACAAGAAGTACGTGCTGATGAACGTGCCCACCGAGCATCTGGAGGACATCATCGCCGTACTGCCCGGCATGCGCAGCCCAACGGTCATGCCCCTGGCCACACCGGGATGGAACAGCGTACACACGGTCGTCGACGAGAAGAGTTTCTGGCAAATCATCAGCCGCCTGAAGGAACTGGGCGCCGAGGGCATACTGGTGGTGCCCGTGGAGAAGATGATACTTTGAAAGTTGAAAGTTGAAAATTGAAAGTTGAAAGGTGAAGACATACAGATATCCTAAGGAGACGGAGTGGGCCGAACTGCTGCGGCGACCCACGAAAGACGCCACTGAACTGAACGCGACGGTGGCCGACGTCCTGCGCCAGATTCGCCAGCGGGGCGACGAGGCCGTGCGCGAGTTTGAACGGAAGTTCGACAAGGCCCAACTGACCGACCTGGCCGTGAGCGAGGCAGAGATGCAGGAAGCCGAGGCCCTGGTTGGCGACGAACTGAAGGCCGCACTGGAACTGGCCCACCGGAACATCTACACCTTCCACGCCGCACAGCGCTTCGAGGGCCGCAAGTGCCAGGTGACCAACGGAGTCACCTGCTGGCAACGCGCCATCCCCATCGAGCGCGTGGGCCTCTACATCCCCGGCGGCACGGCTCCCCTGTTCAGCACCGTCTTGATGCTGGCCACTCCGGCCAAGATAGCCGGTTGCAGCGATATCGTCCTGTGCACGCCGCCCGACAGCGAGGGCCGGGTGAACCCCGCCATACTGGTGGCCGCCCGCATAGCCGGAGTGAACCGAATCTTCAAGATAGGCGGCGTACAGGCCATAGGTTCAATGGCTTACGGAACAGAGACGGTGCCCAAGGTGTACAAGATATTCGGCCCCGGCAACCAGTACGTGATGTGCGCCAAACAGCAGGTATCGCTCCACGACGTAGCCATCGACATGCCCGCCGGGCCCAGCGAGGTGGAGGTGCTGGCCGACGACTCGGCACACCCCGACTTCGTAGCCGCCGACCTCCTGAGTCAGGCCGAACACGGCGTAGACAGCCAGGTGCTGCTCGTGACCACCAGCGAGGCCCTCATCCCGCAGGTGGAGGCCGAGGTGGAGCGCCAACTGGCCCTGCTGCCACGCAACGAGATAGCCCGCAAGGCTCTGGAGCACAGCAAGATTATCCTCGTCCACACCGACGACGAGATGATGCGCCTGACCAATCGGTACGCACCCGAGCACCTCATCATAGAGACGCGCAACTACGGGGAACTGGCCGACCGCGTGGTGAATGCCGGCAGCGTCTTCCTGGGCCATCTGACCCCCGAGAGCGCAGGCGACTATGCGAGCGGCACCAACCACACCCTGCCCACCAACGGCTATGCTGTGGCCTACAACGGCGTGAACCTCGACAGTTACCTGCGGAAGGTCACCTTCCAGGAAATCACCCCCGAGGGCATTCGCCAAATCGGCCCCGCTGTGGAACGGATGGCCGCCGGCGAACAACTGGATGCCCACAAGAATGCAATGACACTTAGACTGGAAAACCTATGAATTTCGAACAGTTAGTACGCCCTAACATACAGCGGCTCACACCGTACAGTTGCGCCCGCGACGAGTTCAAGGGCAAGGCGGCACACGTCTTCCTCGATGCCAACGAGAACCCCTACAATGCTCCGCTGAACCGCTATCCCGACCCGCTGCAGGAGGAACTGAAGCAGGAACTGAGCCGCGTGAAGGGCGTCCCGCCCACCCACATGTTCCTGGGCAACGGCAGCGACGAGGCCATCGACCTGGTCTACCGCATCTTCTGCGAACCCAAGGTGGACAACGTCGTGGCCATAGCCCCCACGTACGGCATGTACGAGGTGTGTGCCCACATCAACGATGTGGAATACAGGTCCGTACCGCTCGACGAAGGTTTCCGCCTGAATGCCGACAAACTGCTGGCCGCCTGCGACTCGAAGACGAAAGCCGTCTGGCTCTGCTCGCCCAACAACCCCACGGGCAACTGCCTCCTGCGCAGCGAGGTGGAACGGGTGATTAGCGAGTTCCCCGGCATCGTCGTAGTGGACGAGGCCTACAGCGACTTCAGCCAGCAACGGCCCTTCCGGCTCGACCTGCCGCAGTACCCCAACCTCATCGTGCTGAACACCATGAGCAAGGCCTGGGGCTGCGCTGCCATCCGCCTGGGCATGGCCTTTGCCGACCCCGCCATCATCGCCCTGTTCAACAAGGTGAAGTACCCCTACAACGTGAACCTGCTCACCCAGCAGCAGGCCGCCGAGATGCTACACAACCTGCCCAAACTGCAGCAGTGGCTCACCACCATCTGCACCGAGCGCAGCCACCTGTTGCCCGCCGTTGCCGAACTGCCGCTGTGCCGACGCCTCTACCCCACCGATGCCAACTTCTTCCTGGCCGAGGTGACGGACGCCGACAGCATCTACCACTACCTGGTGGAGCGCGGCATCATCGTGCGCAACCGCAACCGCGTGGTGCTCTGTGGCAACTGCCTGCGCATCACCATCGGCACGCCGCAGGAGAACTGCGAACTGCTGGCCGCACTAAGACAATACAGATGAATGAAGAATTGAAGAATTGAAGATTGCATGGCAAGAAAAAAGGCAATACTATTCATAGACCGCGACGGCACCATCCTGCGCGAACCCGAGGACGAGCAGATAGATTCGTTCGAGAAGTTCCGCTTCGTGCCCGGCGTCCTCTCGGCCCTGCGCTTCCTGCGCCACCACACCGACTACCTGTTCGTGATGGTGTCGAACCAGGACGGATTGGGCACACCCTCCTACCCCGAAGCCGACTTCTGGCCGACCCACAACCTGATGCTGGAGATTCTGCACGGCGAGGGCGTAGAGTTCGACGCACAGCACATCGACCGCTCGTTTCCCGAGGACAACCGCCCCACACGCAAGCCCGGGACGGCGATGCTGACGCCTTACCTGGACGGTTCGTTCGACCTGGCCAACAGTTACGTCATCGGCGACCGCGAGACGGACGCCCAGTTGGCCCGCAACCTGGGGTGCAAAGCGCTCATCCTGTCGCCCACGATGGATTGGAACAGGATTTGCGAAGTGGTGTATGCCGGCGAGCGCACAGCCGAAGTAAGCAGGACGACAAAGGAAACGGACATCAGCGTCCGCGTGAACCTCGACGGCAACGGGAAGGCCGACATAGCAACGGGACTGGGCTTCTTCGACCACATGCTGGAACAAATTGCCCGGCACGGGAACATCGACCTCTGCGTCCACTGCAAGGGCGACCTGCACGTCGACGAGCACCACACCATCGAGGACACTGCCCTCTGCCTCGGCGAATGCTTTGCTAAGGCCCTCGGCGACAAACGCGGCATAGAACGCTACGGCTACTGCCTGCCCATGGACGACTGTCTGTGCCAGGTCAGTCTCGACTTCGGCGGACGCCCCTGGCTGGTGTGGCAGGCCGAATTCCATCGCGAACGCATCGGCGACGTGCCCACCGAGATGTTCCTCCACTTCTTCAAGAGCCTGAGCGACGCGGCCCGCATGAACCTGAACATCAAGGCCGAAGGCGAGAACGAGCACCACAAGATAGAGGGCATCTTCAAGGCTCTGGCTCGCGCTCTGAAGATGGCCGTCCGCCGCGACGTAGAACACATGCAGTTGCCCTCAAGCAAAGGAGTGCTATGACCCACTATCCTTCACAACTGCTGGAACGGGCAGTAGACGAGTTTGCCAAACTGCCGGGCATCGGCGGGAAGACGGCCATGCGGCTGGTGCTGCACCTGCTGCGACAGGACACACGGGCCGTGGAAGCATTTGGCAACAGCATCATACGCCTGCGCCAGGAAGTGAAGTTCTGCAACGTCTGCCACAACATCTCCGACACCGAGACGTGCGACATCTGTGCCAATCTGCGCCGCGACCACTCCACCATCTGCGTCGTAGAGGACATTCAGGACGTGATGGCCATAGAGGCCACGCAGCAATACCGGGGCACGTACCACGTGCTGGGCGGCGTCATCTCACCGATGGACGGCATCGGGCCAAGCGACCTGCAGGTGCAGAGTCTGGTGGAACGTGTCGAAACGGGCGACATCCAGGAGGTCATCCTGGCCTTGAGCCCCACGATGGAGGGCGACACCACCAACTTCTACCTCTATCGCCGCCTTTCCGACACGGGAGTCCGCATCACCGTCATCGCCCGTGGCGTGGCGCAAAACGACCAGTTGCAATACACCGACGAAGTCACCCTGGGGCGCTCCATCGTCAACCGTACGCCGTTCGTGGTGAGTTCGTGAGGTTTTGAGTTCTTAAGTTTTTAAGTTTTTGAGTTCTTAAGTTCTTAAGTTTTTGAGTTTTTAAGTTTTTGAGTTTTTAAGTTTTTGAGTTCTTAAGTTTTTGAGTAGAATATGGATATACACTATATATTTCAAGTACTGTGTCTGCTGACACTGGTGGCCGTGCCCCTTTCGCTCAGCAAGAAACACTTCCATCGCATCACGCGTCTGCTTCTCGCCCTCTTTCCCGTTATCTTCGGCCTCGCCTATTACCTGATCACCCGCGAGACCAACGGAATCTTCGTGGCACTCATCGGATTGTGGGCCGTGTTCTTCGTAGCCGTGCATCCGAGGAAGAGGGAGGAGAGTGAGGATTAGGGATTAG
>JAFSXQ010000166.1 GCA_017444005.1 Bacteroidaceae bacterium
AGCAGGATGTTGCGGTTGATGTTGGCTATGAGCAGGTCGTAGTCCTCCGTCTGAGGCAGGACGCCGGCGTCGCCCTCGCATACGTCCATACCCGTCTCTATCCCGTTCAGCCGGGCGTTGACCACCGTGTTCTCGACGCTCCACGAGTCGATGTCGTAACTGAAGACGTGCCTGGCCCCGCGCAGGGCGGCCAGGATGCCCAGCACACCGGTGCCGCAACCGGCATCGACGATGCGCAGCCCCCGGAGCGGCATCTGGCACAACTGGCGCAGAATCTGCCGAGTGGTGGGGTGGGTGCCCGTGCCGAAGGCCATGCGCGGATTGATGACGATGTCGTAGCGGCAGGCTTGCGGGCTGGGGTGCCCGGTGTCGTGCACACACACCAACTGGCCGAGCACGATGGGTTCGAAACCCTCCGCCTCCCACGTCTGGTTCCAGTCCTCGTCGGGGGCCTCGCATACGGTGTACGTGACGGTGTGGCCGGGCATGCTGCGGGCAATGCGCTGCGTCGCGCCCTCGTCGTAGAACTTCTGCTGGACGTAGGCCGTGAAGCCGTTGTCGGCAGGCACGAAGGCCTCGAAACCAGCCTCGCCCAGGAGGGCCGTGAGTATGTCGCTCACTGTCTCGTCGTAGGGCGTAATGGTGAAATTTGCTTCAAAATACTTCATATCGGGTGCGAAGATACGCAAAAAAGTTGAATTTGTAGGGATTTTCCTCCGACAAATCGGAAAAATCCCCTTGCCGTCTCGCAAAAAGGCAGTAATTTTGCACCAGAGAAACCATAAAACGACACGAATATGAAAACGAGAACCCTCCTGTTGATGATGCTGGCCTGCCTGCCGGTCATCAGTTTCGCACAGAACGACGACGACATGTACTTCGTTCCGAAAAAGAAGACGAAGACTTCTCAGACACTCGCTCCCACCAAGACGGCGGAGAAGAGCGTGAATGTTCCCTACCGACAGGACTACGACGCCCAGGCCGACGAATACTACACGGGCCCCCTGCGCGACGTCGACGAGTACAATCGTCGCGGCGGCTCCGTCGGGAACCAGCCCGCGGAATATGCCGAGGCCAAGCAGCGCGATACGGTGTACGTGGTGGTGGAGAACGAGAACTCGCTGGTCGACGACTACGTCCTGGCCTCGCGTCTGGCCCGCTTCCACGGCTACGGCTATCCCTATTACTCCTGGTACGATCCCTGGTACGACCCCTGGTTCTATGATCCCTGGTACTATCACGGCTATTGGGGCTATCACGGCTGGGGTTGGGGAGGCTATTACGGCTGGTACGATCCCTGGTACTACGGTCCCCGCTATTACGGCTGGGGCGGCTACTATGGCTGGGGCGGCTACTATGGCGGCTATGCCTGGGGGCATCACCATCACGGCACGGCCGGCGGCGGCACTCCCCACCGCGGATTCAACGGCGGACGGGGCTATGCGATGAACAGTTCGCCCCGCAGCAGCATGGGCGGCTCGCGCAATGGCAGCAGCGCCTCCACCCGCACAGGGCGTTCGGGCAGCACGGCTATTGAGAGTTCGCGCGGATACGTGAACGGCAACCGTTCCGAACGCGGCGCCTCCCGCGGCACGTATGGAGCCTCTCGCGGAGCAGGCAGCAGCACGGTGCGCGGCATCACGGGCAGTTCGTCCCGCTCGACGGTGAACAACAGTTCGCGCTCCGCCAGCACCTATCGCGGCACAACGTCCTCGTCGACCTTCTCGGGCAGCAGTTCGCGCTCTACCTCCAGTTCCTCGCGCGGCTCCTCGGGCGGCACCTTCTCCGGTGGCAGTCGCAGCAGCGGCGGTGGCTTCTCCGGCGGCGGCAGTCGCGGTGGCGGATTCTCCGGCGGTGGCGGCAGTCGCGGCGGCGGAGGTCGCAGATAAGAGGGATAAAACTTATGGGGCTTATGGGACTTATAAGACCTATAAGACTTATATGATAGACTATAATATAAAAAGAGAAGAAATATGATGAAACGCAACATTCTGATGGCAGCGTTGCTGGCCGCAACCGCCATCGCACAGGCACAAGATACCTACCTCAACGACCGCTTGACGGCTACCGACGACGTGAACGGCTCGGCTCGCTACGTCGGCATGGGAGGAGCAATGGGCGCACTGGGCGCCGACATGTCGGTCATCAGCAGCAATCCGGCCGGCATCGGACTCTTCCGCAAGAGCGACATCTCGCTCACCTTCGGGGCTGTGATTCCGCAGAAGACCAACGGATGGAGCAGCGACAACGACCGCTCGAACTTCGAGAAACTGGCGCGTGCCAGTTTCGACCAGATAGGATTCGTCTGGGCCATGAAGATGGACGACAGCAATCTGAAATACCTCAACATTGGTTTCAACTATCAGAAGAAGGCCAACTACAACATGGGCTTCTATGCCGACAATCTCAGTCTGGGCGGACTCTCGCAGATGGACCAGTTGGCAGAACTGGCCACCGAGGGCTACGACACCGACTACAACCTGACGGGAATGGCTGTTGACAACGGCTACCTGTCGAAGGACGACAAGGGCTACTTCAATCCCTATCGGGGGGAGCAGAGTTACTACACACGCCACCAGCGCGGGTCGGCCAAGTCCTACGACTTCAACATCTCCTTCAATGTCAACGACCGCTTCTACACGGGTTTCACCTTCGGGCTCGACAAAATCGACTACCTCTCCTGGAGCAGTTATTCCGAACTCAGCCAGGACGCCAACGGCACGCTGGGCGACTACACGCTCTACAACGATCGCGACATTGACGGCACGGGCATCAATGCCAAGTTGGGCATGATAGCACGCCCCGTCGAGGACAATCCCTTCCGCATCGGCCTGGTGCTGGAGACGCCCACCTGGTATCGCATGAAGCAGAGCACGCTCTACGACCTCACCGACGACGTGCAGCATCAGCGCACCGCGACGCTGGAGAGTTACATCCAGTACACCGTCCGCACCCCGTGGCGCGGCCGCCTGAGCCTGGGCTCCACCGTCGACAAGTTCCTGGCCTGGGGCGTTGAGTACGAATATGCCAACATGGCCAAGACGTCGATGGGCTACCCCTCGTACGACAACGACGGCTATCACAACTTCTTTGCCAACACCAAGGACCACGCGATGAACCAGCACACCAAGGCCGTCATGCGCGGACAGCACACCCTCAGGGCCGGCATCGAGGCCAAGCCTATCGACGAACTGGCGCTTCGTGTGGGCTACAACTTCGTCTCGAACCGCTACAAGGAAAATCCGTCGCTCGACCAGATGAACCTCGACTCCAGAGCGATGAACTACTACACCAGCACCGACTACATGACGCTGGGCCCGGCCAACATCGTCACCTTCGGCATCGGCTACAAGTACAAGCACTTCTATGCCGACCTGGCCTACAAGTATCGCATGCAGAACGGCAAGTTCTATGCCTTCGACAGCGCATTTGACAGTCCCGGAAGTCAGTTCGCCACGGACAATCCCGCGCTGACCGGCAAAACGATTCAGCCCACCTCGCTCGAACTGAACCGTCATCAACTGATGCTCACGCTGGGCTTCAAGTTGTAACGTTCAAAGGGATAGGTTATGAGACATAAGATAATGCTCTTTCTGGTAGCGGCCCTGCTGTTCCCGTGCGGACAGGCAGCGGCCTCTGCCGTTAAGGTGGGTGTCCTGCTTCCGCTGAAGGACACTGCCGGCCGGGGAACCGTGATGGTGGAGTTCTATCGCGGTCTGCTGATGGCCATCGGTGTGGCCAGGGAAGCCGGCATCGACGTGGATTGCTATGCGGTGGACTGTGGCAGCAGCGACACCCAGATGAAGGCCGTGTTGGCACGTCCCGAACTGTCGCAACTCGACGTCGTGTTCGGGCCTTTGGATGCCGGACAGATGACCACCCTGTCCGAGTTCTGCCGCACCCACAAGACACGACTCGTCGTTCCCTTCAACACCCCCTGTCCGCAGGTCTATTCCAACCCGTGGGTCTATCAGGTGGGCGTGTCGCAGGAACTGCTCTATCCCGGCATCACCAACCTGGTTGCCGAGAATATGGCGGGCAGCAACTTCGTCTTCTACCATTCGGGCGACAGCGACGAACGGGGGCTGGCCTTCACGAGTCACCTGGCCCAGGTGCTGAAACTCCGTAACCTGCCGACGACGAATCTGGCAGCCGGAGGCGACGAGTTCGCCTTCGACCGTGCCCTGAACCAGTTCCGCGACAACGTGGTCATCATCGACAGCCGCAGTCAGGCGGCACTCTCCCAGATGCTGTCCCGATTGAAAGCCTATCTGGCGGACCATTCGCAATACAGGATTTCGCTCCTCGGCTACCCCGAATGGCTGACGTATACCGGCACGCTGCTGCGCGATTTCTATCAGTTCAACACCTACGTCTACTCGCCCTATTACCGCAACCCGTTGAGCGGACGCACCGTGAAGTTCGACCAGCAGTATCTGCAGAACTATCAGCAGCCTTCGCGCGTTTCCTACCCGCGTGCCGAAATGCTCGGCTACGACCTGGGGCTCTACTTCATCCATGGCCTGGGGCAGCATCCCGATACCTTCGACGAACAGCCGGTGCCGACGAGCGGCCTCGTGCAGCACGACTTCCGCTTCCAGCGCGTGGGCGAACATGGAGGCTACATCAACACCTTTGTCCAATTGGTACACTACACGACCAACAGCACTATCCAGACCCTGAAATGAAGCGCCTCGCATTACTCTTTCTCATTTTCAACTTTCAACTTTCAACTGTCAACTTGATGGCTCAGGTGGGAGAGTACCGGAGCGCGTTGGCCATAGGCGTGAACGGCGGCTACGGGCTGAACCGGATTTCGTTCAACCCCACCATCAAACAGGCCTATCACGGCGGCATGCTGGGCGGATTGACCCTGCGCTACACGTGTGAAAAGTATTTCGCTATGTACTGCGCCGTGCAGGCCGAGGTGAACTTTGCCCAGTTGGGTTGGAAGGAGGTGATAGAAACTAGCGAGGACACCTACAGCCGCACCATTAACTACGTGCAGGTGCCGCTGCTGGCCCGTCTGGGATTCGGCAAGGAGGTGAAGGGCGTGATGGGCTACCTGGTGCTGGGGCCCCAGTTGGGTTTCTACCTCTCCGACTCCGACAAACGGGGAGGCGAGTGGAGCGCTGCCACGCTGTATCAGCGTCCCAATCATGTGGTGGAGCAGTACGACCTGCCTATTCAGAATACGTTTGAATACGGCATCACGGGCGGCCTGGGCCTGGAGGTGAACACCCGCCGCGCCGGCCACTTCATGCTGGAGGGGCGCTACTACTTTGGTCTCTCCAACATCTTCAACGACGGAAAAGCAGACACCTTCGGACGATCGGCCAACGGAACCATCATCGCGAAGGTGTCTTATCTGTTTGATGTCTTTTCAAAGAAATAGGATTCCTAGGATTTCCTAGGATAACCTAGGACCGTTATCTTAGCCGGTCGAGCGAGCGGACGAGCATCTCGTCCTTCAGCACGCCGCGGAAGGCCAGATAGTCGAGCACGATGCAGACGAAGGGCAGGGCTGCGGTCACGTTGGGCGTGAACGTACTGCCGTTGGTGTGCGCCATGTAGACGAGGAACCCGAGGAAGGCGTAGTAGCCCACCAGCAGCACCATGCAAATGCTGAGTACGCGCATCTGCAAGGCCCTGCGGCTGAAGAGGAAGATGCCGAGGAACGTGAGCGAGGTGACCAGCACCAGCAGGGCAAACAAGGCCCAGGGCGAAAAGTCGACGGCGCCGTTCTCGGTGTTGCGCAGCCACAGGTTGTAGAGGTTGGAGACTTGCTCGCCCTCGGGCGTGTAGAAGCGACCCAAGGGCAGGCTCAGGCACACCACGCCCAGTATGGTGGACACCAGCATGTAGAGACTTTGTATGCGCTGTATCATGGGGCGTCGTATTACTCGTCGACCACAGTTTCATCAACCGGGTTGCGATAGTAAATCTTTCCGTCGATGAACTCCTGTGTGGCTATCAGCGAGGGCTTTGGCAGTTTCTCATAGAAGCGGGAAATCTCTATCTGCTCACGATTCTCGAACACCTCGTCCAGGTTGTCGGTCGACGAGGCAAATTCCTGCAGTTTCTTCGACAGTTCCTGCTTGATTTCGGCCGAAATCTGGTTGGCGCGCTTGCCGATGATGGCAATCGTCTCGTAGATGTTACCCGTCTCGTCGCAGAGATTCATGATGTCGCGGGTCACCGTGTTGGTGGGTGCGTTTGTCTTCTTGTAATCCATATCTATATTAAATTTCAATCTTCAATTCTTCAATCTTCTTCCCCGTTCAGGTTCAGTTTCTTGCGCTTGACGATGCTCTCGGCATGTTGGAAGATGCTTTTGGCCTCCTTCAGGTACTTCGACTCGGGGAAGTCGTTCTCGAAGGCGTAGTACTCGTCGATGGCGTCGCGGAAGCGTTCGATGCGCTTTTCTTCCACGCTCTTCATGGCCAGTTGGTACTTGGCGCGCAGAACCAGTATCGACAGCAGTTCGCGCTTCTCAGGCGAGGCGTAGGGATAGTCGCGCAGGGCGTTTTGTGCCGTCACCACACAGGCCTCGTAGTTGCTGCCGCCGTAGAGGCTGTTCAGCAGGTAGGTGCCCAGGTCGTAGTACAATTTGGCAGACATGCACTCCTTTTCCACCAGTTTGTCCTGCAGGGCGAAAATCATCTCCTGCGTCTGGTCCTTCAGGGTGGTGTAGGGGTAGAGGTCGAGGAAGGTCTGGAACTCGTCCATAGCCTCCACGGTGCTCGACTGGTCGAGCCTGGGGTCAGGCGTCTGCTTGTACAGCGACAGGGCCGAGTAGAACCGCGCCTGTTCGGTGTACACACCCTTGGGGTACGACTGATAGTACTTGCGGAAACTGTTGTGCGCCATATCGTAGTTCTTGTTGCAGAACTCGCTCATGGCCGTCAGGTAGAGCGACTCTTCGCCGTTGGCCGTGCCCTTCATGATGCTCAGCAGGTCGTAGAATAGGGTAGAGGCCTTGGTGTACCGGCCCTCCACGAAGTAGGCCTTGGCCACCTCGTACTTGTATTCGTAGTCGGAGGTCTTCTGCACGGTGGCATATTCGCCGCACGAAACCATCAGCAGGCACAACAGGCAGGCCGGAATTACCTTATACATCTTTAATACGCGCATATTCGGAGCGCAAAGGTACAAAATAAAGTTGAAAGTTGAAAGTTGAACGATTAAATTTCGCTTCTCGAGGGCGATATTTAATGTTTTTTCACGCTATTCCCTACAATTTTCAACGTTCAACTTTCAACTTTCAACTAAAATGCCTATCTTTGCCGTTCCTATGGCATTCAATCTCGTTTCTCCCTTCCAGCCGACAGGCGACCAGCCGCAGGCCATCGAGCAATTGGTGGCTGGTGTCCGGCGTGGCGACCCCGCTCAGGTGCTCCTGGGTGTGACGGGGTCGGGAAAGACCTTCACGATGGCCAACGTCATTGCGCAGGTGGGCAAACCCACGCTCATCCTCAGTCACAACAAGACGTTGGCTGCTCAACTCTACCGCGAGATGAAGAGTTTCTTCCCCAATAATGCGGTGGAGTACTATGTTTCGTACTACGACTATTACCAGCCCGAGGCCTACATCCCGAGCACCGATACCTACATCGAGAAGGACCTGGCCATCAACGACGAGATAGACAAACTCCGCCTGGCCGCCACCAGCGCACTGCTCAGTGGGCGCCGGGATGTCATCGTCGTCTGCTCCGTCAGTTGCATCTACGGCATGGGCAATCCGGCTGCGTTCTACGAGAGCGTCATCTCCCTTCGCGTAGGTCAGGAGATAGACCGTAACGTTTTGTTGCGCAAACTGATGGACAGCCTTTACGTACGTAATGATGTAAGTCTGAATCGGGGCGAAGTCCGCGTTAAGGGCGACACCGTAGACGTCGCTTTGGCCTACAGCGACAACCTGCTGCGCATCACCTATTGGGGCGATGAGATTGAGAGCATCGAGGAGGTGGACCCCATGACCATGCAGCGTGTGGCCGCATTCGACGAGTACAACATCTATCCGGCCAACCTCTTCATGACCACCAAGGACACCCAGGAGCGGGCCGTCCGGCAGATTGAGGACGACCTGGCCGTGGAGGTGCAGCGCTTCGAAGAGGAGGGCAAACCCTTGGAGGCCAAACGCCTGCACGAACGTGTGACCTACGACGTGGAGATGATTCGCGAACTGGGCCACTGCTCGGGCATCGAGAACTACTCGCGCTACTTCGATGGTCGGGCACCGGGGACGCGTCCCTTCTGTCTGCTCGACTTTTTCCCCGAGGACTTTCTGATGTTCATCGACGAAAGTCACGTGTCCGTTCCCCAGATTGGCGGTATGTACGGCGGCGACCGTGCCCGCAAGACGAACCTCGTGCAGTACGGGTTCCGTCTGCCAGCGGCCCTCGACAACCGACCGCTGAAGTTTGAGGAATTTCAGGAACTTACCCACCAGATTATCTACGTGTCTGCCACTCCTGCCGACTATGAACTGGCTGAGTCAGAAGGCGTCGTGGTGGAACAACTTATCCGTCCCACGGGCCTGCTCGACCCCGTCATTGAGGTTCGTCCGCGTGAACATGAGGCCGACGACCTGCTGGAGGAAATCGTGAAGCGCGTCGACGTGGGCGAACGTGTCCTCGTCACCACGCTCAGCAAGCGGCAGGCGGAGGAGTTCTCGGAGTACCTTATCCGTTCGGGCATCCGTTCGTGCTACATCCATCACGAGGTGGACACGATGGAACGCGTGCAGATTATGGACAGCCTGCGACGTGGCGAGTACGACGTATTGGTGGGTGTCAACCTGCTGCGCGAAGGACTCGACCTGCCCGAAGTTTCCCTCGTGGGCATTCTGGATGCTGACCAGGAGGGTTTCCTGCGCAGTAAGACCAGCCTGACGCAGACCATTGGCCGCGCTGCCCGCCACGTTCACGGCAAGGCCATCTTCTATGCCGACAAAGTGACGAAATCGATGGCGGCCTGCATCGAGGAAACCAACCACCGCCGCGAGGTGCAACTTCGCTACAACGAGGAACACGGCATCACGCCGCACGCCGTCCGCAAGGAACTGGCTTCGCCGCTGGCTCCTGCTGCAAACGCCGAACAGCCCACCCTGCAGGGCAAGACCGGCCGCGTGCAGCATCCTCATGCGGCGGCTCGCTACGGCGATGCGCCCGATCGTCTGCTTGTTGCTGCCGAGCCTTCATCCTTCCTGGACGGGCCAAATCACACCCTTCATCCTTCATCCTCAGTCGACCCCATTGTCGACTCCATGACGCCCAAGCAACTCCGCAAGAGCATCGACAACACGCGCCGCCTGATGCAGGAGGCCGCCAAACGGCTCGACTTCATGGAGGCCGCTCAGTATCGCGACGAGATTCTCCGCCTCACTGCCCTGCTCGACGAGAAGGAACAGGAGGCCTGATAACAAATTTCTCTTTCTGGTGTGGGGTGGGGGCGGCTAGGCTTCGTCCTCGATATAGCGTTGTTGCAGCGGACCGAACTCCTCGATGCGGCGGTCGCGCAGGAAGGGCCACCAGCGGCGCACCTGCTCTGAGCGATGCAGGTCGATGTCGACAACCGTGTTGACTTCCTCGTCCTTCGGTGCACGATAGAGCAGTTCGCCCTGCGGACCGGCCACGAAACTGGAACCCCAGAACTCGATGCCGCGTGTCTGCCCGCTTGGGTCAGGCTCGTGCCCTACGCGATTTACCGTGACGACGGGCACCCCGTTGGCTACGGCATGTCCGCGCTGAACCGTTGTCCAGGCCTCGCGCTGGCGCTCCTGTTCCTCGGGTGTGTCGGAGGATTCGTAGCCGATGGCCGTCGGGTAGATGAGCAGGTCGGCTCCCTGCAGGGCCATCAGTCGGGCGCCTTCGGGGTACCACTGGTCCCAGCACACCTGCACGCCCAGCCGGCCCACCGACGTCTGTATGGGGCGAAACCCGAGGTCGCCGGGCGTGAAGTAGAACTTCTCGTAGTAGGCGGGGTCGTCGGGGATGTGCATCTTGCGGTATCGTCCGGCTATCGAACCGTCGCTCTCGAAGACGACGGCCGTGTTGTGGTACAGCCCTGCGGCGCGGCGCTCGAACAGGCTTGTTACCAGCACTATGCCGTACTGTCGGGCAAGTGCCGAATAGAACTCGGTCGACGGGCCGGGTATGGGCACAGCCAGGTCGAAATTGTCCACCGACTCCACTTGGCAGAAGTAGAGCGAGTCGTGCAGTTCCTGCAGCACCACGAGTTGGGCGCCCTTGCCCGCTACATCGGCAATGTTTCGCGCCAGTTTCCGGCGGTTGGCCTCCACGTCGGCCCCGCACGTCTGTTGTATCAGTCCTACTTTCATAGCATTCATTTCTTTTCGTTGTTTATCACTCCGCTTGGGAACTGCATCGTGCAACAGTGCAGCGAGCCGTGCTGCTCGATGAGCACGCGGCAGTCGATGCCCACGATTTCGTGTCGCGGGAATGCCTGTTGCAGTTGTCGGTGCGCCAGTTCGTCGCGTTCCGCATCCCGGTACGTGGGCATCAGCACCGCCCCGTTCACGATGAGGAAGTTTGCGTACGTGGCAGGCAACCGCTGTCCTTCCTCGTCGTACGCGGCCTTTGCCATAGGCAGGGGGATGAGGCGGTAGGGGCGTCCGTCCAGCGTGCGGAAACTCTTGAGTTGCTCCTCCATCCGGCTGAGTTCCTCGTAGTGTTCGTCGTCTTTGTCCCGGCACTGCACGTAGGCGATGGTGTCATTGGGGCACAGGCGCGCCAGCGTGTCGATGTGCGAGTCGGTGTCGTCGCCCGCCAGATAGCCGTAGTCGAGCCACAGGATGCGCTCGGCCCGCAGGTAGCGCTTCAGGCGTTCCTCTATCTCCGGCTTTGTCAAGGGCTGGTTGCGGTTCGGGGCCAGCAGACATTGGCTGGTAGTCAGAATCGTGCCTCGTCCGTCGCTCTCGATGCTGCCACCCTCGAGCACGAAGTCCAGGTGGTCTTCATATTGGCCCTGCACGGCGTCCTGATCCATCATGCGACGGCAAATCTGGTTGTCCAGTTCGGCAGGGAACTTCCGGCCCCAGCCGTTGAACTGGAAGTCGAGCAGCAGGCAGCCCATCGAGGTCTGCAGCGTGATGAACCCGTGGTCGCGTGCCCAGGTGTCGTTGGTGGGCGCCTCGCACAGCGAGATGTTCTTCACGGTGCGCGCGGGCAGTCGCTCGTGCAGCAGCCGCTCCACCTCAGCGGGTTCCGGCGTGACGATGACGAGCCGTTCCCTCTCGGCGATCTCCAGAGCCATGCGGACGTAGCACTCCGTCACCTCTTTCAGCACGGGTGCCCAGTCGGTTCCCCGGTGTGGCCACGCCAGTTGCACACCGCTCTGCCTGGCCCATTCAGCGGGCAGGTGCGTAGCGCGAATCTCGTTCTGCTCCGGCCCAGCCATCTGTTCGGGCCTGAATTCCATCGTCAGGTCCTCGATAATGGTCGTTGTCAGTTTATATTGTATGCCCATAGGCGCAAAGTTACGATTAAGCGGGCGAAAACACAAATTTATTTGCAGTTTTTAAACTCCTAAGTTAGCAGACAAGGTGGGCACGAATCGTAGCCCCTAACTCAGTTCGACTACGGTGATGCCGGCTCCGCCGAACTGGACGTGTTCGTCGCGGGCAGAACTGACGTTGGGGATGGATTGCAGGTACTGCCGGATGAGTTGGCGCAGGGCACCCGTCCCCGTTCCGTGCAGAATGCGCACACGGGCGGCCCCCACGAGGGTGGCATCGTCGATGAAGCGGGTGACGGTCTCCAGGGCTTCGTCGCCACGCATGCCGCGGACGTCGATTTCCTGGTGGAAGTTGAGTTGCGTCTGGTGCATGTGGTCGAGGGTGGCCTTGCTGATCATGTAGCGCCCACCAGCCATCGAAGCATTGGTGGCCTTCGGATTGTCCTTTTCGGGATTGCGTGTCGGGGGTGTTGAGCCGCTCTCGAGCATGTCCAAGGGCAGCGTGGTGCGTATCTGGCCAAACATGACGACGGCCTTCCTGCCCTTTATCTCATCGATGACGCCCATGCTGGTCTGTCCCTTCATGCGGACGGAGGAACCGATTGCGAAGGCCCCACTCCCTTGCCCCTCCCGAGGAAGGGGAGCAGATCCATTTGCTCCGGAAGGACGGCCGTTTTCCTCCCCCGGGAGGGACTGGTGGGTGGGGCCATTCTTCTTCCGCTTCCGCTCCTCCTGCCGCTGCTTGCGGGCAATAATCTGCTGCATCTTGCGGTCGATGGCATCGCTGTGGTCCTGTTCCTCTTGGGTCAACTGAGTACGGAAGGCGTCGAACTCCTGCCGGACTTCCCGCGTGCGTTCGCGCTCCGCCTGCGCTTCCTTGATTTCGCGTATGGTGTTCTCCACCACGGCGTTGCTTTCGTTCAGTATGTCCTGAGCCTGTTGCTTGGCCGAGGCGATAATCTCCTTGCGCCGGCGTTGCAGTTCGGCAATTTCCTCCTCGTAACGGGCCAGGGTGCGCTCCATATCCTTCTCGCGCTGGTGGATGGTCTGTCGCTTGCCTTCCCAGTAGCGCTTGTCGCGGACGATGTCGAGCAGATACTTGTCGGCATTGACGTAGTCCTTGCCCACGATTTCCGATGCCTCGGCAATCACGTCCTCGGGGATGCCTATCTTGCGGGCTATCTCTATGGCAAACGAACTGCCGGGATGGCCAATCTCCAGGCGGAATAGGGCCTGCATCTGCTGGCGGTCGTAGAGCATGGAGCCGTTGATGACGCCGTCGTGAGAGTCGGCAAAATGCTTCAGGTTCTGGTAGTGGGTGGTGATGACGCCGTAGCTTTCGCGCTCGACGAACTTCTGCAGCATGGCCTCGGCCAGGGCGCCACCGATGGTGGGTTCCGTGCCGCCGCCGAACTCGTCGATGAGCAACAGCGTGCGGCTGGAGCACTCCTTCATCATCTGTTTCATGTTCAGGAGGTGCGACGAGTAGGTCGACAGGTCGTCGGCAATGCTCTGTTCGTCGCCGATGTCGATAAAGATGGCACTGAAGATGCCCGTCCGCGAGTGCTCGCCCAGGGGGATGGGCAGGCCGCACTGAAGCATGTACTGGAGTAGGCCCACCGTCTTCAGGCAGACGCTCTTGCCGCCCGCGTTGGGGCCGCTGATGATGAGGATGCGGTCCTTGGGCGTCAGGGTGATGTCGAGCGGAACCACCTTCTTCTCGTAGCGGCGCAACTTCAGTTCCAGGAGCGGATGGCGAGCCAGCGTCCAGTCAATCAGGGGGTATTGCTTCACTTCGGGCACGATGGCTCCCAGTTGTGAGGCCAGTCGGTACTTGGCCAGTGCCAGTTCGATGTCGGCCAGGAACTCGTAGGCGCGCAGGAACTCCGGCACGTTGGGACGGATGCTGTCGGTGAAGGCCTGCATGATGCGGATGATCTCGCGCTTCTCCTCAGCCTCCAGTTCGCGCAGGTTGTTGTTGGCCTCCACGACGGCTGCGGGTTCCACGAAGATGGTCTTGCCCGTAGCGCTTTCACCATGCACGATGCCTCGGATGCGACGTTTCAGGGCTGGTGCAACGGGAATGACCAACCGGCCGTCGCGTATCGTGGGCATCACGCTCTGCTCTATCAGTCCCTCGCGCTTGGCGCTGTCCAAGATGCTGTTCAGTGTGCGGCTCACGCTGCCCTCCGTGCGACTGAGTTCGCGCCGGATGCGCATCAGTTCCGGGCTGGCGGTGTCCTTCACGTGGCCGTACTTGTCCAGGATGGTCTCTATCTGCTTCGTCACGCTGTGGAAGGTGAAGACACCGTCGGACAGGCGGCTCAGGTTCTCGTAGGGGCTGTCTTCGGCACGGATGACGTCAATCCAGGCGTGCAGGGTGTCGAGCGAGCGCTTCAGTTCCCACATCTCTCCTTCTTCCAAGTAGACGCCCTCCACGCGGATGCGCTTGATGGGCAGACGCATGTCAAAGAAGTCCTCGCCGGGCAGTTGCAGGTCGGTGTCCAG
>JAFSXQ010000167.1 GCA_017444005.1 Bacteroidaceae bacterium
ACTTTCAACTTTCAACTTTCAACTTTCAACTTGGTCAGGCCTGTGCCCAGGACTTCATGTACGAGTTTGCCAAGCCCGACGGAACCGTCATTCCCGACGGCTCGGTGGTAACGATTACCAAGACTGAAATTGCCGACGACGGTTCGGGCGACATCATCATGGACTCCGGCATCTTTGCCAAGCCTGTCGATGCCGACGACGACCAACTCGTGCGCATCGCCTTCGATGTGCAGACGATGGAGAACGGATATATGCAAATCTGCTTCCCCTCGGCCTGTGCCAGCATCAACGCTCCTCGTCAGGGCACAACCAATCCCGGTGTGTTGTCGAGTAACCTGCACAGCATTGCCACCGAGTGGTTCCCCGTCGACTACGGCACATGTACCCTGAAGGCGAGCCTGGAGGCCGTCGTGAAGACCATATCCGGCTATTCGGTTATCGACGACGGTCCCACCATTACCCTCCAGTTCGTCTATGCCGACCCCGCCAGTGTCAGTGCCGGCATGTCCGTGGCCACTCCCGTTGCTTACTACTCGCTCAGCGGTCAGCGCCTGTCGGGGCGTCCCCACGGCATGGCCCTCGTTCGCCTCTCCAATGGCAAGGTCGTAAAGCGGATGGTAAAATAAAGCATTCAAATTCAATATATAAGGCAAAAAGATTATGGAAAAGATGGATTGGAAGAACCTTTCATTTGGTTATATCAAGACGGATTACAACGTGCGCTGCTACTTCCGCGACGGCCGGTGGGGCGAGATAGAGACGTGCAGCGAGGAGACCATTCCCCTGCACATGGCTGCTGTCTGCCTGCACTACGGCCAGGAGGCATTCGAGGGCATGAAGGCCTATCGCTGTCCCGACGGACATGTGCGCGTGTTCCGCACGGAGGAGAATGCAGCGCGCCTGCAGTCGACGAGTCGCGGCATTGTCATGCCCGAGGTGCCCACGGAACTGTTCAACGAGATGATAGACCGCGTAATCCGGCTGAACGAACGCTGGATTCCGCCCTACGAGAGCGGTGCCACGCTGTACATTCGTCCTCTGCTCATCGGCACGAGCGCCCAGGTGGGCGTACATCCCTCGCGGGAATACCTGTTCATGATATTCGTGACGCCGGTGGGTCCGTACTTCAAGGGCGGATTTGCCACGAACCCCTACGTCATCACCCGCGACTACGACCGTTCGGCTCCCCTCGGTACGGGCTGCTACAAGGTGGGTGGCAACTACGCCGCCTCGCTGAAGGCCAACCAGTGGGCACACGAACAGGGCTATTCGTGCGAGTTCTATCTGGATGCGAAGGAGAAGAAGTACATCGACGAGTGCGGTGCGGCCAACTTCTTCGGCATCAAGGATAATACCTACGTCACGCCCCTGAGCACCAGCATACTGCCCTCGGTGACGAACAAGAGCCTGATGCAGTTGGCCGAGGACCTGGGCATGAAGGTGGAACGCCGACAGATTCCTCTGGAGGAACTGGACACCTTCGAGGAGGCTGGAGCCTGTGGCACGGCTGCCGTTATCTCGCCCATCGAGCGCATCGATGACCCCGAGACCGGCAAGAGTTACGTCTTCAGCAAGGACGGCAAACCGGGTCCCATCAGCACGAAACTCTTCAACAAACTCATCGCCATCCAGTACGGCATCGAACCCGACACGCACGGCTGGACGCGAATCGTACTTTAATTAGGGAAATTTCAAACCGCAGATTCCATTATTTATAAGGGGGTGTGTCAAAATAGATAAAGGGGAAACGCGCCGTGTCGTGTTTGATTTTCCCACACGTGGGAAACTATTTTCCCATAGTATGGGAAACGCTTTTCCCACGCGTGGGAAAAATTCACCCTTCATTTTGACATACCCTCTTTTATTTATTTCAGAGCCGTAAATCTGCGTAATCGGTGTAATTTGTGGCTTATTTTGTCCCGACAATCGTTGTTGGCGGCAGTTCCTGGTTCCGTTTGTCTGTCTGCGTAACCACGCGGGCGGCCAGTTGCAGGAAGGCCTGTCCCTGTGGCGTCTCGGGATGGAGGGCCGCCGGTTCGCCCTGGTCGCCGCCCTCGCAGATGTCCTGTACCACGGGTATCTGTCCCAGCAGGGGGATGTTCATCTCTTCGGCCAACTGCTTCACGCCTTCACGGCCAAACAGGTAATACTTCTCGTCGGGGTGCTGGGCTGGTGTGAACCACGCCATGTTCTCCACAAGGCCGAGGATGGGCACGGCTACCTTCTCGTTCTCATACATATTGATGCCCTTTCTGGCATCGGCCAGGGCCACTTGCTGGGGAGTGCTGACGATGACCGCCCCGGTGATGGGTAGCGTCTGTACGAGTGTCAGATGGATGTCGGAGGTGCCCGGCGGTGTGTCCAGGACGAAGTAGTCGAGGTCGCCCCATGCGGCATCGCCAATGAGTTGCTTCAGGGCGTTCGAGGCCATGCCTCCGCGCCAGAGGGTGGCCTGTTCGGGTGAGACGAAGAATCCGATGGAGAGCAACTTCACACCGTACTGCTCCACGGGGATGATGAGGTCGCGTCCGTCGATGCGCTCCGAATAGGGGCGTGCGTCTTCTATCTGGAACATCTTGGGCACGGAGGGACCGAAGATGTCGCAGTCGAGCAGGCCCACGCGATGTCCCAGCCGGGCCAGTGCTACGGCCAGATTGGCGGCTACTGTGGATTTGCCCACGCCACCCTTGCCCGAACTCACGGCAATGATGTTCTTGACGCCCGGCAGCAGTTCGGGCAGGTCGGGACGCGGTGCCTGCACGGTCTTGGTCTTGATTTCCACGGTCACATCCTTGCTGACGTAGGCATGTATGGCCGCCTCGCAGGCCTTGACCATGCTTTTCATAAACGGGTCGGTGGGTTTGTCGAAGATGAGCGAGAACGAGACGTGCATCCCGCTGATGCGCAGGTCGTCTTCCACCATCTCCATCTCCACCACATTCTTGCCCGTCCCCGGGTATCTCACCGTGGCCAGGGCATCCATAATCAGTTTAGGGTATAGTTCCATCTTTCTTCTTTGCTTTTCCGGCGCAAAGGTACGAATAGATTTTGACAAAGCAAAAGGTTTGGGGAAATATTCCTGCAGCGACAGGATAGTATGCCTATTATCGAGGTGAATAATGCGCATTACTGAAAAAGGGTATGCAAATATTTCCAAAATCCGTTTTTTTATTCTATTTTTGTCGTCGAAAAGTATCCTGTGCAACCCAATTTGCACGTAGGGAAAAGAAAGAATGGCCCGTTATTGGCCATATCGGAGTGCCAGGGAAACTGAAAGACCAAGGAAAGATGAAACAGGCATTACATATTATTATATATGCTGTCGTTGCAGGCTTGACAATGGGCTGCACGGGCAAGAGTTCTCGGACTGCAGAGAAGAGTAAACAACCGCAGGACACCGTCTATACCCAGCAGGCGGCGATGGCGGTGTATGGCTACCAGCCGGAGCGGGCGTTGCAGATCATCGACTCGGCGGTTATCGTGGGGAATCTGAGCGAGGTGCGGGCCGATGTGAACCGTGCCAGGATTTATAGCCAGTCACAGATGATGAATCAGCTCGACTCGCTGCTTGGAGGTCCCAAAGGTGTGCGCTTAGACACGGCGCGAGCCATTGCCGAGCGGCTGTTGCTGCACGACTCGCTGAAGAC